>JAZFUA010000085.1:0-8180 GCA_036446975.1 Dehalococcoidales bacterium | reverse complement strand
GCACAGGCTGATGAAGAGGAGGCGACTTCACGTCCAGCCCGGAGAGGTTCTCTGGCAATCCTCGCTCCCCGGGCTGCCCCGGTAAATCAGGAGATATCAATGACCGTCTTCCTGCGCTGGGACCAGACCCCATTTGAAGGGGCCGGCGTCTGGGCGTTCACCCGTGACCGCGCGGAGGCACTCAGAGAAGAAATTGCTTTACTCAGAGAGGATGCCGGTGTATCCGGAGAAGAGGAAGACTATGAAGCTGTGGCCGAAAGGCACGGTACTTTCCTCGGCCGGACAGATGAGGACGGAAAGCTGTTCCATACTTTTGAGATAACTGGTGCTTATGTGCTGGCAGCTTTCAGATCAGGTTACTTCCCCGGTTTCACTCCAATCCATATTGGGGAAAGACCTGATGCTCTGGCCATAAGGGCACCCCAGAGAGCCCCGGTGGCTGAAGAGGTAACCATGGCGGTTTACCAGAAAGGGACTGAGGAAATGGTAGAGGGCGCCGGTGTCTGGGCGGTTTCCAGGGAGAACGTTGAGATACTCAGGGAGGGACTGACAGCCCTCAGGGAAGACACCAGCGTATCTGCTGAGGAAAAAGACTACCAGTCCGTAGTCAGTCTCCACGGTATCTTCCTTGGCCGGACGGATGAAAACGGTCAGATCAGCAACATCTTCGAGGAGGAGGGCAGCTACCTGCTGGTAGCGATACAGACAGGCTATCTGCCTGGATTTGCTCCCATTTATATTGGAACCCCTCCGCAGCATGTTCAGGGTCTGACAATCTGGGCCCCGCTTCGAGCCCTGGTGGATACCGAGGTCGGGATGACCGTTTATCAGAGGGGCACCCTGGAAACCATAGATGGCGCCGGTATCTGGGCAATCACTCACAGCCAGCTCGAAACGCTCAGAGAAGAACTGACGGCTCTTAGAGAGGACAGCGATCTTACCTCAGATGAGAAAGACTACGAAGCCCTGGTGGACACACGGGGTAGCTTTCTTGGCCGAACGGATGAAAACGGTCAACTGAGCCACATCTTCGAGGAAGAGAGCAACTATATCCTGGTAGCCGTCAAGAGGGGGTATTTTCCCGGCTTCTCTCCTATCCGTATTGTTTCTCTACCATTAACCACTGCTTCAAGGCAGAATGGGAACAGTGAGCGGAATGTAAAGGCTGACGCTCTCCGCCAGAGAGGCGTACCGGGTAATGGAATCAGTAATGCGCCGGGTCTACAGAAAGCTCGTAACCCAAAGCAACGCACCGCTAAGATTAGCACAAGGGCAAAGGGTCTGGACAGAGCTCCGGGTCTGCAGAAAGTCCGTAATATAAAACAGCGGGCTGGGAAAATTGACATAAGGGGTATAGGTCTGGACAAAGCTCCGGGCTTAAAGAGACCGGTAAGGACGAGACCAGCGGTTAATATTAACCCGCAAAACACGCAGTAAAATGATGCTGAGGAAAACCGGTTACTTGTGAATCCGGGCTGGTCCTGCTGGGGCCGGCCCGGGTCTACACTCTTAACAGGGTTATCCTAAAGCAGTATAATGGGAGACACCACCTGATTCAGGAATAACATATGCCGAAAATACTCATTGTTGATGACGAACCGAATATAATAGAACTGGCCAGACTCTACCTGGAGCGTGAGGGATACGAAGTGGATGAGGCCGCCAACGGGCAAGACGCATTGTCAAAGCAAGGGACCTTTAACCCGGACCTTATTGTGCTCGACCTGATGCTCCCTGATATAGATGGTTTTGAGGTGTGCCGCCGGATACGGACAAAAAGCGATGTCCCTATCCTGATGCTCACCGCCCGCATAGAGGACATTGATAAGATAGTTGGTCTTGAGCTTGGAGCTGATGATTATCTGACCAAGCCTTTCAATCCCCGGGAACTGGTGGCCAGGGTCAGGGCTATCCTGCGTCGTTACCAGATTAGCCTGAAGCCCGGAGATATTATTGAAATAGGCAGACTGCGGATTGACCTGCCCCGGCAGGAAGTAAAAATAGGAAACCAACCGGTTAAATTGAGGGCAAAGGAGTTTGCCTTGCTGGTAACATTTGTCCAGAATCCTGGAATAGTGCTCAGTCGGGAAAAACTGCTGGAGGTAGTCTGGGGATTTGATTTTTACGGAGAGAGCCGGACCGTGGATGTCCATGTTAATCATCTCAGGGAAAAAATTGCCGGCTCAGCTACACAGATAGAAACGGTCAGGGGCACGGGATATAAAATAACAGCCGAAGAGAGTAACTAGATGAGCCTGCGCGTGCGTCTTATTATCTCGTTCACGCTGGTGGTGGTCTTTTGCCTTAGCATAGCCGCCGTTGCCGCAACGGTGGTCCTCCAGAGCAGCCGCGACCGTATCGCTATAGAGCGGCTAAATGATATGGCCCGGCCCATATATGTGCACTTTGTATCCCTGGCCCGGCAACAGAAACCGAGGAGCGAGATAATCGCTACTCTGCAAGAGCAATCCCGGGAAAATAAGGTCTACCTGTTTCTTACTGATATTGAAGGAAAAACTCTTATCCATGTTTCACCCGAAATAACCCTGGGAAGGCAGCGGACAACGATACTGCCGGAGGATATTGTAATTGGTGTTGTCCAACCTAAGCAGGGTACATTCACTACAACTGAAGGCCAGGCCTTTCTTTATTCCGCCATCCCGGTCAGCAGGCTCTTTAATTACCAGGTAATCTCCCGGTTTGAGACGTTGGTTCTGGCCGTACCTACCAGCAGGCCGATACTCATTATGGCCGGACTTTTCATCCCCTTTCTCTGGGCAGGATTGGTTACCCTTGTCATTTCAGTTATTGTTGCAGTTTTACTGGCAAATTCTGCCTATAAACCGGTCCACCAGGTGACTGAGGCAGTGGATAAAATTGCCCAGGGCCGCTATGACCACGAGGTACCGGTGTCCGGGCCCAGGGAAATCAGGTCACTGGCTACTCATTTCAATGAGATGGTGGTAAAAGTAAAAGAGTCGCAGCAGCAGTTGAGGTACTTTGTCGCCGATGTTTCCCACCAGCTAAGGACCCCGTTGACCTCGATCCAGGGATTTGCCCAGGCAATACTCGACGGTACCGCCGAAGATGATGAAGCAAAGCTGAAAGCGGCCCGGGTAATTGATAACGAGTCAAAACGGATGATAAGGCAGGTAGAAGAGCTGCTGGAACTTTCCCGGATACAGTCAGGACAGCTGCAAATGAGCCGGGAACTGGTGGATATAAAAGAGTTGTTGTTGCACAGCCAGGAAGTTTTTAGCCTGCGGGCGGAAGAAAAAAGTATCAGCCTGATAGCGGATATCGAGCCGCTAATGCCGGTGGTTGGTGATGTGGACCATCTGGAACAGGTCTTCAGTAACCTGCTGGATAATGCCCTTAAGAATACCCCGTTCAAGGGAGAAGTGGTAATATCCGGCTGTAATATCGCTGCCAGCACTGTTGAAATCACCATAGCCGATAACGGCCCTGGAATCCCACCGGAGCAGCTTCCTTATGTATTTGAGCGCTTCTACCAGGCCAGCGGTCTGAGGACAGGATTCGGGCTCGGCCTGGCTATCGCCAGAGAGATAGTTACCGCTCACGGCGGGAAAATCGAAGCCGGCAGCAGTCCCGGAGAGGGAACCAGATTCACAATTACTCTGCCGGCAAATGTCTCTGGCCCTTCGGGATAATCTGTAGATTAAAGTGTTTAATATATAGAAATTTCGGGGCAGCGTTTATGTTTGTCTGGTTTGGTTTCTTTTGCTGCAGTTGCTTGTTACTTTCTAAAGATTTTCAGTGTAGACCGTCAGCGATAATGGGACATTCCGTTTCAACCAGGTCTTTGGCCAATAACGCCGAATTAAAGGTGGCACTCAATTTACTGGAGAGATGAATGGAAATAATTCCGTCAGCATCAGGAGACAGCTTCTGATAGACAGCAGTAAAATCCTGGGGAGTTGGAGGTTCGGTATTAGGGTGAACAGGGTCATTTTGCAGCTTCTGGTAAAATTCGTCTTCGCTGATGTCTATCCGGTCACGGTAGACCTTATCGCCAAAATTTACATAGACCGGCACCACAGTAATACCAAGTTCTTCAGCTAGCCGCGGAGGCAGGTCGGAAGTGCTGTCGGTAACAACCTTAACTGTCATAAGGTGAAACCTCCTTTGGTATTTGGGCCAATCAAAACTTCCAGCTATTAATATACCACATTACTCATAGGCCAATGTTTCCTGGACGCTCATTTTCATAGCCCGGTAAGCCGGTAGCAAGCTGGCTATAACCGAGATAAAAATCACAATTACAAACCAGGTAATGAGACCGAATAGTGAAAAGATGAAAACCATGGGTTTTCCGAAAAACAATTGCCCCATCATCGAGCTGAAGAGGAGGCTCATTGGAATACTGACCGGTATGGCTAAAACCAGGCTGATGATACCGATAAGCAGTCCCTCGGTGACGACAATACCTCCGATAGCTCTGCCGGAGGCACCGATGGAACGCATCACGCCGATCTCACGGGTACGCTCCATTACATTCAGGCTCATAATACCGGCCAGCCCCAGCCCACCAATCATCGCTGACATAGCGGCCATAGTCAGCAAAAAGCCAATCAGGAAATCTACCTGGCCGGCCCAGGAGGAAGAAATCGCATCTACAGTCATCGTTCTGTCTATCTTGATTCCACTTTCTTTGAGATGTTTCTCAATTGCTTCTGCCATGATTGTTTGCGATTGCCCATCTTTTTCTTCAATACGGATAAGCATATTAGAGGCCAGGCCAGTTGCTCCTTTGATACTGGACAGGTAATTGAAATCAGTGTAGCTTACTCTGTCAATTTCCATGAGGATGATACCTACCACTTCCCATATGCGTTCGTTACCGCCCCTGTCCAGTATGATTTCGTCACCTACCTGAACACCCGGCATATCCGCAACTAAGGAACTGGAGAGTACGATGGTATTCCGGTCCGTACTTTGCAACCAGCGTCCCGAGACTAAGGTTGGCTGGATAAAATCAGAATCATAAGGTATGCCAGCTATGGAGAAGGTGGCCCCTTTAGTGCCGTCCGGTTTAATATATTGCACCTGCATTCCTGTCCGTCCCTCCGCCTGAGTTACGCCAGGAACACGCTGGGCTCGGCGTACGATTCCCTGACTCGGATAATTTCCGTCGAGTGATAACATTACCTGGTAGCCGAAGTACTCTGTAAGGAGGGTGTCGAATTCAGCTATCATTGAGCCGCGAACATTTACCACGGTCATAAAGAGCGCGCCGGCCAGGATAAGTGTACTCAGTGTCAGAGCGAGTCGTGCTTTTCTTCGAAAAGTATTGCGTATAGAAAGCAACACCGGGCGCGGTAAGCCGCGCACTCGTAGCAATAAACGGTCCAATAGTCCTTGCTTACTTTTCTCTTCAATACCGGAACTATTGATGGCCTTTTGAACGGTTATCCGTACTCCACCGAGAACAGGTATTAAGGAAGCCACTACCGGCACAACCAGCGCTGCTACCACTTGCAAAATGAAAACTGACTTAGGCAGGTAGAAAACCACAATATCGATGTTGAGAAACTGTGTCACAGAGAGGGTAAACACGTATGCCAATCCCATACCAACGGGTAGAGCCACCATTAGTGACAGTAGGCCGTAAAATATCACCAGTACCAGGTAGAGGCCTATGATTTGCCTTCCCGTGGCGCCGATAGCCTTCATAATGCCAACCTGCCGCCTTTGCTGGGTGAGCATTGCCGAGATAGTGTTTACCACCAGGAAACTACTCAGGAGGAGCGAGAAAATGCCAATGAAGTTCAAGATAATCGAGAAGCTCTCTGTGGTATCTTTTGCCCAGTGTTCGCCGGGTTTGCTAACCACGATGGCACCAACGGAAATCCCGTTGCTCTGCAACCGGACTTCGAGTTCATCGGCAACCTTTTCCAGTTTAGCCACGGTATCGAACTCGTCCCGGGCAACAATTTCAAGCCGGTTGTAGGTACTTGGTAAACCGAGCCAATCTAGAGTTTTCATGGAAACATAGCCGGTGAGTTGCGGACTAAGATTGGCTGGGACTACGTTTAAATCATGGACAGTACCGACTACAGTAAGCTCATACTCGCGCCCGCTGGATAGCTCAATGACAATCTCATCGCCTATCTGGGCGCCGCTTGGCGCGAATGAAGAACGCTCGAATAATATTTCTTGTCTTCCGGGCGGCCAGGCACCCGTCTCTGAACTGATACGGTTGAGGCGTATGTTCTCATAGTCGTCATAAGTGTAAAGATTGAGGTTGTATCTCTGATTCTCTTTTATCAGTTTCACCGAGTAAACCACACGCCCTTGCGCATCACGGACCTCTTTTTGGCGTTTTGCCCAGCGTACCAGTCCATCGTCAAAGGATCCCATATACATTGTAATGGTGGAAGCGTCAATGGCCTGGTATTGACCATCCATGCTGGCCACCAGCATTTCCTGGGTAATGAAAGAACTGCCGAAGGCAAAAATGCCAACGGCAATGGCCATCACAACCAGAACTGTCCTGGTTTTGTTTCCCCACAGGTCACGGACAACTTTGCGCCAGCGTGGGCTAAGCATTGTCTGCTTCCTGGATAATGTCCAGTCTTGCCTTAAGGCGTTCCTGGGTAACACGGTCAATCTCTTTCCTGGTGGCCTCGGATTCAGTGATAAGCCGGGTGAAGTTCTCACGATCAAGAGAGCTAACTTCAACATCACTACCGGCGGCTGCACGAACATTAGCCGTGGTGACACCGCCATTCATCAGCGCGATTTCACCAAAATACTGGCCCTTTTCAATATGGGAGACCGTGAAATCCTGCCCGTCAGGTGTTTGTACGATAATCTCAACCTGTCCTTTGGTGACGATATAGAATTTATCGGGAGGCATACCTTTCTGGATAATTACCGAGCCAGCCGTGTACATCTGTGATTGTAGCTTTGATGTAACCCAAATCAGTTGCTGCTGTGTCAATGAAGGGAATATTTTAGACAGGGATTCCTCGATAATCTCGCCATCGGCGATAATGATAGTACGCTTAACCCGTTTCGCCAGATCGCTGTCATGCGTCACCATAAAGATTGTTTTGCCACTGGCTACCAGTTCCTCGAATACCTTGAATACCCGCTCTGCTGTTTTTGAATCCAGATTGCCGGTTGGCTCGTCAGCCATGATAATGGGTGGGTCGTTTGCCAATGCTCGGGCGATAGCAACCCGTTGTTGTTCACCCCCTGAAAGCTGGCTCGGCAGTTTATTAGCGTGCCCGGCAACATCAACCCAGTCAAGCACCTTAAGTGCTCGTTCGCGGCGTTGGCGAGGGTCGTACAACTGACAGAAATCCATCGGGAGCATCACATTTTCAACTACTGTCAGCATTGGCAAAAGCTGGAAGAACTGAAAGACAATCCCCAGATTACGACCTCGCCATTTTGCCATTTGTCCTTCGTTTAAAGTGTGTATCGGCGTACTGGCCACATGAACTTGGCCTTTGGTGGGACGGTCAATACCGCTAATCATATTAATTAGCGTGGATTTACCGCTTCCCGATTTGCCGATCACACCGACAAACTCGCCGTTACCTACTGAGAGCTTAATGTTCTTAAGAGCGTGAAATTCACCGGCTTCGGTTTTATAAGTTTTGACCACATCCTGCATTTGGATCAGGTATTCGTCATATCGGTGGATATTACTCTCCTGAAACATTTGTTTTGATAAAAATTTAAACATCTTAGTTCTCCCGATTTTAGATAGGTATCTGCATTTTTTCAGGGGTTAGCCAGACTTCATATCATTCAACGATTACGATGTCAACAGAGGCACTCAAGCCAGCTTTCAGGACGGTGTCGCCGGGTACATCGAACTTAATTTTGACATCATACATTACCAAACCCGTTTTTATTATAGGTAACAGGCTGATGGAACTAACCTTACCCTCAAGGGATAAATCCAGCAGTGCGTCTATCTTAATAATAGCTCTTTGCCCAATCTTTACCTTTAGTATATCTATCTCGTCTACCTCTACATTGATTTCAAGGCTATTGGGGTCAATGATATGAATTACGGTCAACCCTGGGGAAGTAAAGCGTCCTTCTTTAAAGTTGATACTGGCAATCACTCCATTAAAGGGTGCGGTTAGAATTGTTTTGTTCATCTGGTTTTCGGATATTTCTAACGATTGCTTGGCCAGAAG
>JAZFUA010000084.1:0-9645 GCA_036446975.1 Dehalococcoidales bacterium | reverse complement strand
TTTTTTTGGCAGATAAAAAGTAGGAGCGAGAGGATTATCAGACTGATTCTCTCGCCCCTTTGTTTAACCAAAATGCGGTTTCAGTCTAAGCCCAAGTGATATAGAGATTGCCCTTTCCGGTATCTGTACCGGTATAGCCTTGCATGCCTTGAGCTTTGCAATAGGCTTCTACATTTTTAGCAGCTTCTTCTGATTCCGGAGTCCAATAATGCCAGATAGTAGGCCGGCCGTGTTCCTCACGGCGCAGGTCCACATTATCGGCTATGCCGACTGTCCATACCTCATAGCGTTGCCCCTTGGTAATTTTTTCTACGGCAGCCTTGATGTCTGATTCAGTTTTTTCCGTTTCGAATGCCATTCGATTATACCTCCTTTAAGATTCACTTTTAATTACCTGGCTAAGTATACACTACCGCCAGGCATCTATGCTAAAAGTGGCATTTTCACCGCTGCGGCGACCACCGAGTTGCTGGCTTACCTCTTCGTCCCCCCCGCCGATAATTATGCAGAAGCCAGAGGGGTCGGGGCCTGCAACAGGTACCATGTAATCATCCGGTAATTCTTTCCAGTGTTTTCCCGAGGTTCTTTCTATCCCCATCCAGCCATTGGTGGTTAAATCAACCCAGGAGAAGTTCTTGTACTCTTTTATGGTCATGAAGCTCTGTTTCCAGAGCCACTCGTAGACCTCATCTTTAGTCTTAAAGCCATATTCATACAGGTGCCGGGCCATCTCAGGGACCATGATAATTGTCTTGGCCCCCTCCCGGCCGGCCCAGAATTCGGGCACGATGTGTTCCAGCCAGTTATGGGGGCCGGGTATGCCCTTAACATCAAGACGCCTGGCCATACCTCCGTGGCCACTTTTCTGAAGTGCCCGGTAGCCCCCCGGGGAGTGCTGGACACCCCGTATGCCGTCCGGGACATTGAAGACTCCAACGACGCTCTCGTCCTTTTTAAATCCACTCTCTTCGTTCAAGCCTTTCCAGCCCGGTGGCAGGCCGTCTGCGTTCTCGGCGCAGGCGGTACCGTGGGTGAAGGGACTGCTGAGACTGGGCATACGATTGACACCCATAATTGCGCCGCCGAGGTTACGCGCCATAATCTGATAACTACGACCGATGGTGATATTAGCCGGGTTCCCGCAGCCGAGTAGACCGAGTCCGGAGTTCATCTCTATCTCTTTGGCAAAGGGACCGCTGACACAGACCCACTGACCCAGGCTGTGAGTGCTCTCGATGGGGCAGCCCGATTCGGCAATGGCCAGTACCGCGGGGAAATACTCTGGCTTACATCCAGCCATTACCGCATTAATCGCCACCTTTTCCACAGTGGCTGTCCAGTTCATTGGCTGGAACATTACCGGGTCGCCTTTCTTTCTCTCTCCCCTGATCCCTAATCTATCAGATTGGTAAGTTATTACCTCATCCGGTTGGTGACTGGTGCCGGCCAGCATTTCTTTCACCCGTTCCTCGGTGGGTATTCTTACCGGATAGCCATCAGAATAGACGGCCATAGGAGCATTTACCGGGTGGCGGACCCACTCCGCCTTATTGTAGAAATTCTCGGCTTCATCGAGGGTACCTTCAAAGAGTATTCTCGGCTGAGGAGGTTCCCACCTGCCGCTTTCTTTTTCCTTTTCAGTTAGAGGTTTTGTCAGGGCTTCGAGCATGCTTTCAGTCCAGATTTCTACATCTTCCGGACCGGGAAGAGTACGGGAAGCGGGTAAAAATCGGGCATTGGGGATACCTTGTGCCAATGCCTCCTGGAGTACCATATTATGCTGGTCTTCGAGGTCAATGAGTACTGTTGGAATGCCGGCTTTCTCGAGCTTGGCTATGTAAGGCAACTGCCTCCATACAGTGCCGCTTCACCAGCATACCGCTTGTATCAGGCCATCACAGGTTTTCATCTCCTCATCTGATAGCCGGACAGGATCGGTACCATATGTTTTCTTTATTTTCCAGTTCACATTTGGATAATCCATCTTCAGTTTTTTCTCTAAGGCGATGGTGATATCCGGCTCACCTGTGATACTGAAATAGATTTCCTTGCCATCCAGGGTGTCAAGGCGGGGAGCCAGGGGAAATGTAACCACCGGAACCTGGATGCCAACGGGATTGAGACATGTATATACCTTGTCTTCGGCCATTTTCATTCTCCTTAAATTATTTCAGCCAGCCTGAACTAACCGGTAGTTTTTCCTTCCACATATCACCCCTTTTAATACGGATTGATATAATAAACAATCACTGTATCACACACTGTATCATACTATCAGGAGAAGGGAAAGCCCTTTTTTCATCCCAATTCCTGTCCATTCTTATTACTCGTCAGAACGATCATCCCCATTTCATCGGGATTCTCGGAATGACATTTACGGCAAGACCGCATAGAGATATTCTGATAAACTAGACTGGTTGTAGTGAAGATTGTATCCGGTATCTTTCTTAGATTGTCCAGTCTGCAAACCTTCGATGCTCTTAAACATCGAAACTTCCGTTTTTTATTCTTCAGTTCAATTGCCTCATCTGTTGGTATGCATATGTTTATGGTGGCTCTGGGATGGCTGGTACTTGAGCTGACGGATTCCCCTCTTTCTCTGGGACTTATCTGGGCTACCAGGCTCGTCCCTTCCTTGTTCCTCGGAGTGCTGGCTGGTGCCGTTGCTGACAGGGTAGACCGCAGGAAACTGCTTATTTTAGCGTTCATCGTGCGGGGTATCTGTGCCGTTACTCTGGGTATACTGGTTGCGAATGATCTGGTTTTATTGTGGCATATTTATGTCATTGCCTTCACAAATGGTGTGGCAATGGTATTCAGTCTGCCAACCCAGCAGAGTTTCGCTATAGACATAGTCAGTTCTGAAGGAGCCATGAATGCCATTTCCATAAATGCTATGGGAATGAGAGTAATCGGAATCTTCGGCGGGGCTGCCGCCGGTTTTATTATTGAATATCTTGGCATGGATTGGCCTTTTTATATAATGGCATTGAGCACCATTGCCGGCATAATGATACTTCTTCAGATGAGAGGTGTTGAAAGAACAGCCGTACCGGAGCGGCAGTCTACCTGGAAAACCTATATCGATGGGCTCAGGTTAATCAGGGTCAGCCGGATTGTTCTGGTCATACTTCTTATGACCCTGGTATGTGAGATTCTGGGTTTCTCTTATATGGTTGTGCTGCCTATATTTGCCCGGGATGTTCTGCAAGTTGGTGCGGTTGGATTGGGCACATTCAGTACTGCTGTATCAGCGGGGGGACTGGTGGCCGGATTGAGCCTCGCTTCCCTGGGAAATTACAGGTACAAAGGTAGACTGCTCCTGGGTATTTTCCTGGCTTTTGGTATTTTCCTGATTCTGTTTTCTCAATCCCCCTGGTATCCTGTCTCACTTGTCTTATTAGTAATAATTGGCGCAATAACGGCCGGAATGGACGCGATGGGACACACGATACTTTTGTTAAATGTTTCCGAGGAACAACGGGGTCGAGCGATGGGAGTATGGATGACCGGAATAGGATTCGGGCCCGTAGGAAGTATCGCCATCGGGGCTGTAGCATCTCTCCTCGGCGCTCCGGCAGCTGTAACCATCAACGGAACTTTAATGATAGTAGCTTTTATCCTGATAATTGTTCTGGTTCCCAGACTGCGGCGAATATAGAGAATATAACATTGGGGGACTACAGCGACGGGGGTGAGCTTACAACAACCAGGCAACCGGGCTATAGTTTTAAGACAAGGTCAGGGTTATTCGTTTTCAGGTACATGAAGGCCCTTACGGCAATGTCTCTACCGTAATCACAATTAACCTTAATGGCAATATAGGTACTGTTTTCTCCAAAAATAACCGGGTATACCGTACAAACAATGGGTCTTACCTCATACACCCGGCATTCATTTGATTCCTGCTGATAAAAGGGACAGGGTAGAGGTAATCTCCTGGTAACAGCCACATTATCTATCTGGTCAAGAGAAAGGATGTTTTTGCCTTCAACCGTTTGCTGCTTCAGGGTTTCATACGGTAGATTGAGATGAGTAGCAATTGTTTTGAGCTCTTCTTCAAGTATTTCCACACCCGGACTACCCGGATTTTGCGGATTTGGCAGGCAGCATTTCCCACACTTCCTGCATTCGGAATAAGAGAGCACTCCGTCAACATTATATGGAGTGCAGGGTATCGGCAGGTTAATTGATATATCATCAGCGGCTAATGCGTCAAGGAGTTTGTTTAAGTCGGCGGTATTCAGAGCCAGTATATTGTTATCTTTGAGATGGGCTAATCCGTATTTCTCTAAATTGAGTCGGCCTATTTCTTCAGGTTCTCGGGGCTTATCTTCCATACGCCTATTCTACCATTTTCAGGTTTATGGCATACAGTCCGGTTACTCCGTGGAGAACGGGAGGTGAGGTAGATAAACAGCCCCAAGGACATCATTTGAGGACTGTGCTCAGGCTGTGCTATGATTGGTGGCAAAATACTAAGAACTGCTAAGACTGGGCCGGGGGGTAGTGAAAATCTCGATTTATGTTGAAGGTTCTATAAAGTGAAAGTGCTTGGTATTGCCGGCAGTCCCCGGCGGGGAGGAAATACGGACATGCTGCTGGCCGAATTTATAAGAGGGGCTGCCAGCAGGGGTGCCGAGGTTAAAACCCTTATTCTTAGCGATTCCGATTATTCTTCCTGCACTCACTGCGATTCTTGCCTGAAAACCGGCCAGTGCAAGATTCAGGATGAAATGCAGGATATTTACCAGGAATTTGAGCAGGCAGATATAATAGCGCTGGCTTCCCCCATTCAGTTCACCGGAGTAACCGCCCCGATGAAGGCAATGATTGACCGTTTCCAGTCAAGGTGGGTCAGGAAATACCTTCTTAAGTTACCCCCGCTGGGAGACAGGCGGGAAAGAAAGGGTTTTTTTATCTCCGTTGGTGGCAGGAAAGTGAAAGACCTGTTTGAGCCGGCCTTGATAATGATAAAGACCTTTTTCAGGATTCTGGATATTACTTATGCCGGTGAGTTACTCTTCTCCGGCATTGATGAGAAGGGAGCCATAGCTGAGCACCCTGAAGCATTGGGGCAGGCTTTTCTGGCCGGGCAGAAGCTGGCAGGGGATTGATCCCCGGATAATAGCGGGGAATTAAAAAAGGCATACACAGACCGAATTTAGCCGGCCTATGTATGCCTTTTGATTTTAAAACAGGTTATCTACTCGTTTTCATTTTGCTGTAGCAATCACTACAATAAACCGGCCTGTCTTCACGGGGTTCGAAGGGAACTTCGGTGTCTGTGCCACACTGGGCGCACACTACGGGGAACATTTGCCTTGGGGCTCTAACGCCGTATCCGCCGCCACCACCACCACCCTCGCCGTAACGCTGGTTTTTCCTGGACCTGCGACAATCGGGACAACGCCTTGGCTCATTCTGAAAACCTCTAGATGCGTAAAACTCTTGTTCTCCAGCCGTAAAAGTGAACTCCTGTCCACAATCAGAGCATTGGAGTGCTTTATCCTCAAAACTCACTGGATGACCTCCTCTCTTCTAATATTTGGTTAGTGTCTGGGCCATCCAATACCTTGAGGAGACATTAAGAATTAACCTGAGTATTTGATAACCTACCATAAACCTATTGGTATTATACACTAAAATACGGCTTTTGGCAAGTAGCAAGTTTTAGGGTTCTGTTTGCATCCGGTTGATTTTATGGTTATGGGAAACATAGGCCTTCGATTTTTATGAACCTCACCTCATAAATTCCCCCTCCTTAACCAAGATACAAGGGGGATACAGGCCTGCCTGCCGCACAAGGCTTTGACAGTCACCATTGGCGTTTGATACTATGAAGGTGAAAAGCTCAAGCAAAAATAATTCTAAGAAGAGGTTATTTTGGACAGAGGAACAACATCAGAAATTACTGCCAGAGGTAGAACCTACGGGGCGTTCAGGTGTTTAAACTGCTTTGAAAGGAACACTCCTCCGAAAGGGGCCAAAATATATAAGTGTCCTAAATGCAGTTTTGAATGGCGCGTTTCCTGGCCTTTACCTACTACGCCCAGGATAAGAGGGCCGGTCTGGGAGACAAACAAGCGTTTGGCCGAGGAGGCCATGGCAGAAGAAGAGAAAAAGGGCAAAGGTAAATAAATGGCACTGAATAAAAAGATAGCTTACATAAACTTAACAGATGGTACGGTTGAAACAAAGCCAATACCTATCGAGATGCGGAAGAAATTTCTCGGAGGCAGGGGGCTGGATGCGTATTTGCTGTATAACAACATAGAAGCGGGCGTTGACCCGCTCGGACCGGACAATGCCCTGCTGGTTAGCGCCGGAATTCTGGTCGGCACCCTGGCTTCGGCTTCGGCGAGGACCCATATCGCCGCCAAATCCCCGCTTACCGGGTATCTTGGCAGCACAAATATGGGCGGTTTCTTTGCCCCTGAGCTGAGATTTGCTGGCTTTGACCACCTGGTAATAAAAGGGAAAGCGGAAAAACCGTCCTACCTGTGGATTCATAATGGAAACATTGAAATAAGAGATGCCTCAAAAATCTGGGGAAAGGGTGTGAGGGATACCCAGGAAATAATCCGTGAAGAACTGGGCGATAGAAATATAAAAGCGGTGACGATTGGTCTGGCCGGTGAAAATCTGGTCAGGTACGCCAATGTTATGACCGAGATAAAGAATTCCGGGGGCAGGACGGGGATGGGGGCAATATTTGGCTCCAAGAACCTCAAGGCAATTGCGGTTAGAGGCACTATGGACATAAAAATAGAGCACCCTGTTGAAGCCCTGGAATATGACAAGAAGATAATCAGCCAGATTACGGCCGCCAAAGTTTCTCAGGAACAGGGCAGGCTGGGGACGCTTTTTATCTGGGGAGCCACCAATAGCCAGGGGCTGGTCAGAACCAGGAATTTCCAGCTTAATCAGCTTGAAAACTCTGATGATATTGAGCCGGAAGCTTTTGAGGATTCCGCCTTTGGTATGACCGGATGTTTCGGTTGCCAGGTCCATTGCCGGGCCAAATACATAATTCCCGATGGTGACTATAAAGGAGTGTATGATGAGGGTCCGGAATACACCTCGCTGGGGGCTTTTGCCTCATTGCCGGGTTGTACGGACCTGACTACTGTCCTGGTGGGTAATTACCTGGTAAACGACTACGGAATGGATACTTTGGAAATAGGCAGCATGATTTCCTGGGCAATGGAGCTGTATGAAAAAGGAATCCTGACCGATAAGGATACCGACGGCCTGGATCTGAGTTTTGGTAATGAGAAAGCGGTTATTGAGATGGTACACCGCATCGCCCATAGAAAAGGACTGGGTGATATCCTGGCTGAAGGACCGTTAAGAGCCGCGAAAAAAATAGGCAAAGACTCCATAAAATACCAGGTACATGTGAAGGGGATGAGCAACCTTCAGTCCGATGAGAGACCAACCCCGGCCCTGGCGCTGGGTATTGCTACCGCCTCCAGAGGCTCTGACCATCTGAGGAGCCGACCGGCCATTGACCTGTATCATTTGCCGGAGCCGGTATTAAGGCAGATATATAGCCAGCCGGTAGCCTATGATGGCCCCTTAACCTCAAATTACATCGACTATGAAGGGAAGTCCTGGCAGGTTTTCTGGCAGGAACAATGCTATATGGCAGTGGATAGCCTGGGAATCTGCAAGTACCATACTATATTCCTCGGCCCTAACTTCCCCAATTTTGAAGAATGGTCCAAGCTGCTTTATTACAATACCGGGTTGGAACTGTCACCCCTGGATATCTGGAACATAGCGGAGAGTGCCAATAATATGGAGAGGTTGTTTAACCTCAGGGAAGGGCTGACCAGAAAGGATGATTGGCTGGTTGACCGTTACTTTGATGAACCAACCAAACTGGGTATTCCCCTGATCAGAAATAGAACGATAGACCGGGACAAGCTAACCAAGATGATTGATGAATTTTACGAGTTTCACGGCTGGGATGAGAATGGCATCCCCCGCCCGGAAACACTGAAAAGACTGGGTATTGATAAAGAACCTTCACATTTACTTTAGTGAACAGATAAGAAACGGAGTTAATTAATGAAAAAAATGCTCGTCATAGATTATGAGAAATGCACCGGGTGCCGTTTATGTGAAATGGTCTGCTCGGTAAAACATGAAGGGGTCGTTAATCCGGCACGCTCCAGAATCACTATCAACAAGTGGGAGACAAAGGGCATTATGGTGCCAATGGTCTGCAGCCAGTGTGAGGAAGCGCCCTGTCTGGCAGTTTGCCCCACCAACGCCCGCATCCGGGATGAAGAGACTGGAAGGGTAATCGTTAATTATGACCGGTGCATCGGATGTAAGACCTGTGTCGTGGCCTGTCCCTTCGGGGCAGTTAGCTTTGACCCCGTTGCTAACCGGATTATCAGTTGCGACCTGTGCGACGGTGATCCCCAATGTTCCAGGTTTTGCGAAACAGGCGCCATCCGGTATGTAGATGCCAGTGATGCCAACAAGATGCGTCAGAGAGAAGCCGCTGAGAAGCTCTACGAATCGATGCAGAAAATGGATATGGCAAGTATCAGCTAGACAATAATCTCGCTTTCTACGGGCTAAAGGGTAATCGTCATGGTCATCATTGTTTTAGGAAACGGAGTTGCCGGTAATACTGCCAGTTCCACTATCCGGAAACTCGATAGTCAGGCTGATATAACCATCATCTCAGAGGATACCTTCCCTGAGTATACTGCCTGCGCTCTGCCCCATTACATTGCCGGCGAGTTCGCCAGGGAGCAGCTCTTTCTGAGGACGGAAAACGGTTACTCCGAAGAGGGAATCAAGACTATCTTCGGTCAGAAAGTCACCGGTATCAGCCCTGAAAATAAAAAGATATCCCTGGATAACCAGAGTCTTTCTTATGACAAGCTCATTATTGCCACCGGCAGTATGCCGTTTAAGCCCCCTATCCCCGGGATTGAACTCGATGGAGTTTTCACCCTGAAGTCACCGGGTGATGCCGACCAAATTCTGGATAACCTGGGAAAGTCAGCCGTAGTAATCGGCTCAGGCCCTGTCGGAGTTGAGACAGCTATCGCCCTCAGGAAAAGGGGAGCACAGCTTCACCTGGTAGAATTTTTAGACAGGATTATGCCCCGGATATTCGATGAAAAACCCGCTTCTATCCTGACGGAAATCCTTGAAAAGGAAGGGGTAAGGGTTTTAACAGGAGAAAGAGTGGTCACCATTACCGGAAACAGCCGGGTAAAAGGCATAGTTACCGACAAACGGGAAATAGAATGTGACGAAGTAGTCATGAGTGTCGGTATGAGACCAAATGTAGAGCTGGCTAAACAGGCCGGGATAGATATAGGCCCCCTGGGGGGTATTACCGTTAACCGGCAGATGATGACAAACCTGGATGATATTTACGCCTGCGGTGATTGTGTGGAAACAAAGGATATTGCCAGCGGAAAAGATACCTTGAGTCCCCTGTGGCATAACGCAAAAAGGCAGGGCATAATTGCCGGCTATAACTGCGCTGGAATTCACAAAATATATCCCGGTTCAGAGACGATTACCAGCCTGGATGTCTTCGGTACACATGCTGTTTCTTTCGGCAGTATCGAGACTGATAATCAGGATGGAGACATTGAGGTAATCGAA
>JAZFUA010000083.1:0-3409 GCA_036446975.1 Dehalococcoidales bacterium | reverse complement strand
CCCTGTGCCTGCACTATACCGGCCACGGACGGTATGGTGGTGAAGACGGATACAGAACAACTTCAGGAATTCCGTCGGGGTGTTTTGCAGCTTATTCTCGGTGAGAGCCGCCACATATGTCTCGTTTGTTCTGCTGATGGCCGCTGTGAATTACAGCAGGTGGCTAATTATATCGGGGCAAAGGGAATAAGCCTGCCTCACACTTTTAAAGAAGCCCCTTTTTACGATAAAGAGCCTTTCTTTGACCGGGACTACAACCTGTGTATTCTCTGCGGCCGGTGTGTCAGAATTTGTCAGGAAGTAAGAGGCGCAGGCACATTGGCATTTACCTATCGTGGCAGCCAGGCCCTTGTTGGAACTGCCTTCGGGCGGCCTCTTCAGGAATCAGGGTGCCAGTTCTGCGGGGCTTGTGTTGATGTTTGTCCTACTGGGACATTAATGGAACGAAGCCGAAAATGGCTGGGACCTTCAGCCGAGCGTAAATTACTTACCACCTGTCCTTACTGTGGTGTCGGCTGCCAACTGGAGCTGCAGGTTAAAGACGGCAAGATAATAGAGGTTATCCCAGATGAAAACAATGATGTAAACCGGGGCCAGGCTTGTGTAAAAGGCCGGTTCGGTATTCAGGAATTCGTTCACTCCCCGGAGCGGCTGACTACTCCCCTGATTAAAAAAGGCGAAAAATTCGTTGAGTCGAGCTGGGACGAGGCCCTGGACTTGGTCGCCAGCAAACTTGGCGGGTATAACCCGGACGAAATGGCCGTAATCGGTTCAGCAAAAGCAACTAACGAGGACAATTATGTTACCCAGAAACTGGGCAGGGCGGTATTGGGCACCAATAATATCGACCACAGTGGCCGCCTCTGTCATTCTCCTTCCGTGGCGGGGCTGACCACGGCCTTCGGCAGCGGAGCAATGACTAACTCTATCCAGGACATCGGAAATGCAGCCTGTATTCTGGCTATCGGCACCAACACCACAGCCACTCACCCGGTTATCGGGCTGGAAATAAAGAAGGCAACCTTCAACGGTGGGAAACTTATTGTGGCCAATCCTCGCGAGATTGGATTAGTCCGTTTTGCCGATATTTGGCTGCAATTGAAACCGGGAACGGATGCTGCCCTGTTGATGGGAATGATGAGAGTGATAGTTGATGAAGGACTGTTAAACTCAGAATTCATTGAGCAACACTGTGAAAACTTTGAAACTTTTAAGGATTCGTTAAAAAGCTTTGAGCTTGATTCAGTGGAGAAAATTACCGGTGTTCCCAAAGATAAGGTAGCTGCAGCCGCCCGGCTCTTCGCCGGGAATAATCCGGCAACCATCCTCTATGCAATGGGTATTACCCAGCACACTCACGGGACTGATAATGTACTGGCTATTGCCAACCTGGCGATGCTTACCGGAAATATAGGCCGCCAATCAACCGGGGTTTATCCATTACGGGGCCAGAACAATTCCCAGGGCGCTGGAGATCTCGGCAGCCTGCCGGATGTATATCCCGGGTACCAGCCGGTGGAGGACAAAGCCGCCAGAGAAAAATTTGAAAAAGCCTGGGCCACCAATCTTAACCCGTCCAGGGGACTGACACTGACCGAGATTTTCAGGGCGGCCGGTGATGGCCAAATCAAGGCAATCTACCTCACCGGAGAAAACCCGGTGCTGAGTAATCCTGACGCCAGTCAAATTGTCAAGGCTCTGGGAAAACTGGAATTTCTGGTGGTTCGTGATGTATTTCTTACCGAAACTGCCGAACTAGCAGATGTTGTCTTGCCGGCGGCAAGCTTTGCTGAGACTGATGGTACTTTCACCAATACCGAGCGGAGAGTGCAGCGAGTCAGGAAGGCCATTGAGCCGGTAGGTGACTCCTTGCCTGATTGGGAGATTACCTGTAGGATCGCTCGAAAGATGGGATCTGAGGGCTTTGACTTTGAGAACCCTTCTCAGATTATGGATGAGATAGCCAGCCTTACTCCCATTTATGGAGGTATATCATACAGTCGTCTTGAGGATAGCGGTTTACAGTGGCCCTGCTCCACCAAGGACCACCCAGGAACACCTGTCCTCCATATCGATTCATTCACCAGGGGAAAAGGAAGGTTTACGCCTTTGGAGTACCTGCCATCAGCAGAACTCCCTGATGAAGAATACCCTTTAATCCTGACTACAGCCCGCAGTTTATACCATAACCAGTCTGGCACTATGACCCGGAAAGTAAAGGCTCTTAATGAGTTGCAGGGCGAAGAACTGGTGGACATTAATCCAGAGGACGCCGGCGGTCTGAATATTGCAGACGGTGACACCGTCAAGGTGACCTCCCGAAGGGGGCAGGTTACAGCTAAAGCTAAACTGACTGATATTTGCCCGACCGGAGTGGTCTCAATGGACTTTCACTTCAGGGAGAGTCCGGTGAATGTACTTACCAATCCGGCCCTTGATCCAGTGGCAAAAACTCCTGAGCTCAAGGTATGCGCAGTCAGGTTGGAGAAAAACAGTAAGAAGTAGCCTCGTAGGACTGTTGCAAACTGGTAGACACGGATTCTGCCGACATCTTGCCGACAAATTGTTTGCCAATAGATGATACGGAGCGATACCAGTAGGCAGGAAGGTTATAAAATCATTGAAGAGAACGATACTGAACCTTACTTGGTGTCATCAAGTGATATTTCGTGCATTTTACTTTTAATCAGGGTGTCACAGGTTCGAGACCTGTACGGCCTACGAGACTGGAAGAATTTCCCTGATGGGGAATTTTGAAAAGAATCAGGGTTTGTTGCAAATGTGAGGGTGGTTATGGCTCTTGCAAGCAAATGTTTGTGATGTGCCTCGCTAGTCGTGGACAGAATTTTCTCTGTTATAGCCTAATGTAGCGGACTCACAAACCCCACACAGGTAAGCATTGACAAGCACCTAATCCAAAGTTAGTATTCAGTCACTAATGCGCACAGAGGGATTTAAATCAATTAATCCTGGGAAAATAGAGCGACAATAACCAATGTTTAGAATAATCGGTTTAGTAATAATATTATTGGTAGTTATAGTTGTGTTTCGTAGGCTGAGGTATATTGCACCAGCTAGGAATAATACTAGAAATCAAAGCCAGAAAGACTATTATAAGATTCTCCAAGTGCACCCCACAGCCGAACAAGAGGTTATAAAAGCTGCTTATGACAGGCTTGCGAAAAAGTACCATCCAGATGTTAATAAAGAACCATCATCTTTGAAAACGATGAAAGACCTCAACGAAGCATATGAGGTTTTAGGTGATTTAGCTAATAGGCGACTTTATCATCAAGAGTGGCTTAACCAGCAGAAATGATTGGGGTGTTCACATACTACTTTAACCTCACGCCCCCCTTCTATTTATCTAACTATATACGTCTCATAAATTACGACAATATCATATATA
>JAZFUA010000082.1:0-8266 GCA_036446975.1 Dehalococcoidales bacterium | reverse complement strand
TGTTTGCTTTTATTCAAGGAGCTTCGCCTCTCTTTGACGCCCCTTTGTATTTTTCAAGAGACTTCGTCCCTTCAAACTTCCCCAGGTAATATGTTTTTTATATTAGGACTTCGCCCCTTTTAAACTTCCCTTTGTTTTTATTCAAGGGGTTTCGGTCTCCCTTTAATGTCCTTTCAGTCAGAGAGGACTAGCTTCTCTCCAATTCTCGTTTTACCCCTCTTCCTTTCAAAGGCGAGGGGAAGTAGGTTTTGCAAAAGGCAAAACAACCTGTGTGGTGGGCATTCCCCGCCTCCCGGATTGCCGCGTCATCCCGATTGTTATCGGGACTCCTCGCAATGACAAATTAGTCGGTCTGCCTGGTAGCCAGTAAGCGGTTAAGGGCGTTGGTATAAGCTCTGGCGCTGGCGACAATGATATCCGTATCAGAACCCCGCCCGGTATAGGTTACACCCCCGCTCTCTATCCTTATCATCACCTCACCGATGGCATCAATGCCTTCAGTTACCGATTTAACGCTGAATTCAATGAGTTCATTGGGCACTCCCACCAGCCGGTTGATTGCTTTGTATATGGCATCAATCGGGCCGGTACCCAAGGCTGCATCAGCCAGAATCTGACCATCGGGAGCAATGAGGCGCACGGCAGCAGTAGGAACGCCCCTGTCTCCGCAGGTTACCTGGATACGGTCTAGACGATAGATTTCAGACTGGGTGCGCTTTTCCTGAGCAACGAGGGCCTCGATATCCCGGTCGGTAACATCTTTCTTTTTATCAGCCAGTTCCTTAAAGGAGGAAAAGGCCCGATTAAAGTCATCCTCAGACAGGCTGTAACCCAGCTCAGCCAGCCGCTCACTGAAAGCATGGCGTCCGCTGGTTTTACCCAGTACCAGACTACTGGAGGGAACACCCACTGTTTTGGGGTCCATTATTTCAAAGGTCTGGGCCATCTTAATCATACCGTCCACGTGGAGACCTGATGAATGACGGAAAGCGTTAGCCCCAACGATAGCCTTGTTAGACTGAACCTCAAAACCGGTCAGCTCACTGACCAGCCGGCTGGTCTTGTAAATCTGGGTGGTATCAATGCCGGTAGTCAGGTCAAAGAAGTTCTGGCGGGTCTTGATAGCCATAATAATTTCCTCGAGCGAGGCATTACCGGCTCTTTCTCCGATGCCGTTAATTGTGCCCTCTACCTGCCTGGCTCCCCGTTTGATTGCCTCCAGGCTATTGGCTACCGCCATTCCCAGGTCATTATGACAGTGAACGCTGACGACAGCTTGCCCGATATTGGGCACGTTCTTGAAAACTCCTTCGACCAGGTTACCAAACTCATCAGGCATGGCATAGCCCACGGTATCGGGAATATTGACGGTGGTGGCGCCGGCATCAATGACCGCCTGTAGTAACTGGTAGATATATTCCGGCTCAGTCCGGCTGGCATCCATGGCCGAGAACTCAACATCATCGCAATATTGCCTGGCGCGAGCAACGGTGGAACAGGACATCTCGATAATTTCCTGACGGTTTTTTCTTAATTGATAAAACAGGTGTATATCCGATGATGAGAGGACAATGTGGATTCGCGGCCGGGCAGCTTCCTTGACCGCTTCCCAGCTCTGGTCTACCGCTTCAAGAATAGCGTGGGTCAGGACGCAAATTACCGGTGTGCGAATTTCCCGGGCAATGAGTCTTACCGCCTCAAAATCACCGGGTGAAGTTACCGGAAAGCCGGCCTCGATAACATCTACGCCCAGCTTTTCAAGTTGCCGGGCTATTTCCAGCTTTTCCTGTACGTTCAGTGAGCCCCCGGCCGCCTGCTCCTCGTCTCTTAGTGTTGTATCAAATATAGTTATTTTATCCATAGTTTCCTCTCCGAAAGAAATATTTTTTAGTAAAACAGGCTTATCCCCTCTCCGTAATGAAAGGAGAGGGGTTGGTAAGGGTGAGGTTATGTCTCTCAGAAAAGGAATTTTTATAATAGTGCATAATTAAACTACTTTGCTTTCACCTTTGAGATACGATTTATCCGGCAACGGTTACTATTTGAGCCAGGACATCATCTGGCGCAACTCGGCACCAACCTTCTCAATAAGGTGATCTTCATCCCTGCGTTTCAGGGCATTGTACACCGGTCTACCAGCCTGATTTTCCAGTATCCATTCTTTGGCAAAGGTGCCATCCTGAATTTCAGTCAGGATTTGCTCCATTTCCCCAACAACCATTTCATCGATAATCCGCGGGCCACGGGTGTAATCACCGTACTCGGCGGTATCACTAACCGAGTAGCGCATAAAGCTTAAGCCACCTTTATAAATCAGATCCACAATCAGTTTCACTTCATGAAGGACCTCAAAGTAAGCAATCTCCGGTTGATATCCGGCATTAACCAGCGTCTCAAAGGCAGCTTTCATCAAAGAGGTAACTCCCCCACAGAGGACTACCTGCTCCCCGAAAAGGTCAGTCTCAGTCTCTTCAGCGAAGGTTGACTGAATCACTCCGGCTTTACTGCAACCGATACCATTGGCATAAGCCAGGGCGTTTTCTTTGGCCTTGCCTGAAGCATCCTGATAAACAGCGATTACGGCCGGTGGCCCCACGCCCTCAGTATAGAGTTGCCTGAGCATATGACCGGGGCACTTGGGCGCAATCATAGAAACATCAATCCCCTCCGGCGGGACAATCTGTCCGTAGTGGATATTAAAACCATGGGCAAACATCAGAGTGTTGCCCGGAACAAGCTCCTTTTCAACTGACTGGAGATATATCTCCCGCTGCGTCTGGTCAGGCGCCAACATCATAATGACATCCGCTTGCCTGGCCATATCAGCCACGGTGGTTACTTTCAGGCCTTTACTTTCAGCTTCTTTCCAGCTCTTGCTGCCTTCCCGCAACCCGACTATTACCTGGCAGCCGCTCTCCATCAGATTCAAGGCATGGGCATGCCCCTGGCTGCCATAACCGACCACGCCGATTACTTTGCCCTCAAGCAATTTCAGATTACAGTCACTATCATAATATATTGTCGCCATAATGTTCCCTCCTAATCCTGTTTTGTATCAATTAATTGCGGTTTTATTAAGAATATCGGGTTTGAGACGCCATGCAACAGATTGGCAGCCACGCTCCCGTATACCAGCCGACTTAATCCGGAGCGCCCGTGTGAAGCCATAATTATCAGGCTGTGGGGATGCTTATTTGCATAATCAACAATCTCATCTTTAGCTTTGCCTTCTATCACTTTTGCGGTCACATTTATTTTACTTTCTTTAAGCTTCTTCTCGATCTCAGCCAAATAATTCTCGGCCGATTTCTTGCGTCTGACCGTTTCCTGCTGGGTGTAACTTCCCCAGTCGATAGACGCTCCGGTAATATCGGTGCCGTAATAAGTGGGTATAGCCGGAGGTTCGCTAATCCTGAGCAGTACCACTTCCATCTGTTCTGTATTCCGCTGCCCGGCTATCGCTTCAACATGGGGAAGCACCGACTCGGCAAGGTTCGAACCATCGAGAGGCACCAGTATGGTCTTATCCGGCCATTTGTCATAAGGAATCTCTTCATGAGCCCTGGTTTGAACAAGCCAAACAGGAATCCTGGATGCGTTCAGGATTTTACCAGCCACGCTGCCCATAGACCAGCGCCTGGCTCCCGAGCGGCCGTGAGTTGCCATGAGAATCAGGTCAATATCATTTTCCTCAGCATAATGCAGGATTTCCTCAGCCGGGTACCCTTCTACCAGTTCACCCCGTACTTTTACCAAGCGACCTTTCGGCTTAAGCCCCGTTTTTTTCTGGACAATTCTGGCCTCCTTTTGCATAATCTCAGCGGCATGCTGGACATAGGCCCGCTGCATGGGCACCGTGGCTCTTGCTGCCGGGCTACTAACGTGCAGCAACGTCAGGTCAATATCCAATCTTCCGGCGAGTTCTCTGGCATAAATGAGGGCCATTTCAGCAAGCTCCGAACCATCCAAAAGAACAAGCATCCGACGATACATTTTCCACCTCCTTGAGTGGATACGATAATACTCTACATTACGGAGTAAATCAAAACTATATTGTATCCGGACATTAGCCGGGTTTTAGCCAAGAAATAGGGGGGTTAACTGCTCCTGTTCATGGCGATACGGCCCGTCCGGGCAAGCTCTTTAATGCCAAAACCGCCAAGCAGTTTACACAGGGATTCTATTTTCTCTTCGTCTCCTGTAGCCTCGACTGTTACCGATTCAGCGGTGACATTCACAATATTCGCCCTGAAAATATCCACAATCTGCATAATCTCACTCCGGGTGGTTGAATTGGCATTCACTTTAATCAGGGCCAGTTCCCGGGCAATCATGTCATCATCGTTAATTTCAATTACCTTGACTACATCAATTATTTTATCAACCTGCTTCCTCACCTGCTCCACTATTCCGGTGGGCCCACTGATAACGATAGTCATCCGTGACAGGTGGGGCAATTCACTATGTCCGACAGCGATACTTTCAATATTGAAGCCCCGCCTGCGGAAAAGACTGGCCATACGGGTAAGAACTCCCGGTTTATCTTCTACCAGAGCAACTAGGGTGTGCTTGGGTGTGGCCATACTACCTCCTCTTTTTTGGGCGCCTCTATAATCTCACTTAAAGTTGCTCCCGGCGCTATCATCGGATAGACATTTTCCTCCGGTTCTACCATAAAGTCTATCAGGAAAGGGCCATCCTCCGCCATTGCCTGTTCCAGGGCCGGAGTGATTTCTTCGTTATGCTTGACTCTCAAGGCCGAAATCCCGTAAGCTTCGGCCACCTTGACAAAATCGGGACCACTTAGGGGAGTGGCTACATATCTTTTTTCATAAAACAGGTCCTGCCACTGCCTGACCATACCCAGGTAGCCGTTATTCAAAATGGCTATCTTTACGGCTGTCTTTTCCTGCGCCATCGTGGCCAGTTCCTGAATATTCATCTGGAAACTACCGTCCCCATCAATACACCATACCGTCTTATCAGGCATGCCTATCTTGGCTCCGATGGCTGCCGGAAGCCCGTAACCCATTGTGCCGAGGCCGCCTGACGAAATCAGGGTATTCGGTTTGTCAAAGTAATAATGCTGGGCAGCCCACATCTGGTGCTGTCCTACCCCGGTAACAATAATTGCCTCACCTCCGGTAACATCATATATCCTGCCGACCACAGACTGAGGCAGGAGTCCGTCACCGGTGATGTTGAGCAAGGCCGGGTGTTCCTTTCGCCAGGTATCAAGCTGATTAAACCATTCCAGATGCTGCTTGCTTGGAACAGCTTTATTTAATTCTTTGAGTACGGTCTTCACATCACCAACTATCGGCACATCCACCCGTACATTCTTACCGATTTCAGCCGGGTCAATATCTATATGAATGATGCGGGCCTTTGGTGCAAAGCCGCTCACCTTTGCGGTAGCCCTGTCATCAAAACGCATCCCGATAGCAATAAGCAGGTCTGTATTATTAACGGCCATATTGGCGTAGGCCATACCGTGCATGCCTATCATGCCAAAGCTCAGGATATGGTTCTCCGGGAAACTGCCGATACCGAGTAAAGTTGTCACTACCGGTATCTGGGCCGTCTCCGCCAGTTGCTTCAGCTCGGCATCACCTCCCGAGATGTTTACTCCCCGTCCAGCCAGGATAAGGGGCTGCCGGGCCTCGTTTATCAGTTTGGCCGCCTTTTTTATCTGGGCCGGGTGCCCCTGAAGGGTGGGTTTATAGCCGGGATGGTCTATCTGCTGTGGCAAGTGATACTCCACTTCGTCGGTAAAAACATCCTTGGGCACATCAATGAGTACCGGGCCGGGCCTGCCCGTACTGGCCAGATAAAAGGCTTCTTTCAGGGTTTTGGCCAAGGCATTTGCGTCCATAACCAGGTAATTATGTTTGGTAATAGGCTGGGTAATGCCGGTAATGTCAACCTCCTGGAAGGCATCCCGTCCGATAAACTGCCTGGCCACCTGAGCCGTAATTATTACCATCGAAACAGAATCCAGAAAGGCATTGGCAATGCCGGTTACCAGGTTGGTTGCCCCGGGACCGGAGGTGGCAAAGCAGACTCCAACTTTACCCGTAGCCCGGGCATAACCTTCAGCAGCATGGGCAGCACCCTGCTCGTGACGTACCAGGACATGACGGAGCTTGGGAAATTGAGACAGGGTATCATACAAGGGCAAAATAGCCCCGCCGAGGATACCAAAAATAACCTCTACCCCTTCCTTCATCATCGTTTCACAAATAATCTGGGCGCCCGTCATTTTCATCGCAGACTCTCCTATTCCGTAAACACGGCTCCGGTGCTGGCTGAAGATACTTTCTCGGCATAGCGCTTCAAATAACCTGACTTAATTTTAGACTGAAAATCAGGCAGCCTGGCCAGGCGGATATTTATTTCACTTTCACTTAGTTCAACATCTATTTTATTGTTGGGAATATCAATCTTGATTATGTCGCCGTCTTCCAGGGCGGCGACAGGCCCCCGAGCGGCTGCCTCGGGGGAGATATGACCGATAGCCGCTCCGCGGGTGGCTCCCGAGAAACGCCCGTCAGTTATCAGGGCTACTTCTTTGTCCATCCCCATTCCGGCCAGGAGAGAAGTGGGAGTAAGCATCTCCCTCATCCCGGGACCTCCCTTTGGTCCTTCGTAGCGAATAACAATAACATCACCCGGTTTAACCACCCCGTTCATTATTTGTTGAGTAGCTTCCTCCTCAGAGTCAAAGACGCGGGCGGCTCCGCTGTGAACCATCATCTCAGGAGCAACCGCTCCTTTCTTAACCACTGCCCCGTCAGGGGCCAGATTACCAAAAAGGATAGCCAGACCTCCGGTTGTGGAATAAGGGTTGGCTCTGGAGCGAATAATTTCACCATCCAGCACCAGCTTGCCGGCAATATTCTCCCTGACCGTTTTCCCGGTTACGGTCAGGGCATCCGGTTTCAGCAAGTCTTCTACTTCCCTCATCAGGGCCTGAACGCCGCCGGCTCTATCCAGGTCCTCGATATGGACATCACTGGCCGGACTCAGCTTGCACAGTTGAGGGGTAGAAACACTCACTTTATCAACCATTTCCAGGGAGAACTCCACCCCGGCTTCGTGGGCAATGGCCATCAGGTGCAATACCGAGTTAGTGCTGCCACCCAGCGCCATGTCAACGGTGAAGGCATTATGCAGGGCACCGGCATTAATAATATCACCGGGACAGATATTTTTATCCAGCAGTTCCATAATCTGTTCCCCGGCTTTTTTGGCCAACTGGAGGCGCCGGTTATCCACCGCCGGAATAGTGCCGTGGCCGGGTAATCCCATCCCCAGCGCTTCGGTCAGACAGTTCATAGTGTTGGCGGTAAACATTCCGGCACAACTGCCACAGCCCGGGCAGGCCACCCGCTCAAGCTGGTGCAGTTCTTCTTCCGTCATCTGTCCGCTGCTTGTCTTTCCCACCGCCTCAAAAATTGAACTGAGGTCCAGCTTCTCCACTCCGTTTTGGGTAGTCAGTAAACCGGACATCATCGGGCCACCGCTGATAAATATGGCGGGGGTATTCAACCTCACCGCGGCCATCAGCATGCCCGGGACTATCTTGTCGCAATTGGTGATAAAGACCAGGGCGTCAAAGGCATGAGATTCGGCCACTATTTCGGCAGAATCGGCAATCAGCTCCCGGCTGGGCAGGCTGTATTTCATACCCGGATGATTCATAGCGATGCCATCGCACACGGCAATGGTGTTGACCTCGAAAGGCAGGCCACCTTTATTCCGAACCCCGGCTTTAACGGCTGCGGCGATTTCATTCAGGCGACTATGGCCGGGCACAATCTCGCTAAAGCTGTTGATAATACCGATGAACGGCCTGTCCATTTCCTCGGCCGTGCAGCCCAGAGCATACAGCAGAGACCGGTGGGGAGCTCTTTCTATGCCTTTCTTAACAGCATCACTTTTCATATTACTTCCTTCTGCATCCAGTTTTCCCAATTAATAAAAAGGGCCGTCCTGTGGAGACGGCCCGCTTGAGACGACCCACTGGTCGGATTATGTATATGTAACGAGTACTAAAATAACCTGATTTCTTTTCATTATGCTAAAACAATAGCACAGTGAATTATTGTTGTCAAGGCAATAATTGCCAGGTTTTAGTAAACCTCACCTCCTGTATCCTTCTCTCCTTGATAAGGCTTTGTATCAAAAGGGAGTTCGTCTGTGTCACCCTGGAGCGAAGCGAAGGGTCTCAGGGTTGGGAGGGGGTATACAGGTCGTTACCCAC
>JAZFUA010000081.1:0-2746 GCA_036446975.1 Dehalococcoidales bacterium | reverse complement strand
TGATGGCGCCTCACGGCTGGTGGTTTCCGGAAAAACCGGGACCGGAGCCTTCCCTGTTCGGGGTTTGGGAATCGAATATCAATCAGCTTATTCCGATGGGTTTCCAGGGCAAAGACGGACTGGGCGCCCCGATAAAGCATTTGCTTTGTCGAGTCCGTAAAATTAACGGAAGAGAGGAGACCGAAAGTGCCTGAGAAATGTGAATACGGTCTATTGATAGACTATGAATACTGCACCGGCTGCTACGCGTGTCAGGTTGCCTGCGCCCAGGAGTACCGATGGCCGGCCGGCATGGGAGGAATCCAGGTAATTGAAGTTATCCAGAAGCTGCCTCATGATAAAGCCTATCTCACTTACCTGCCGTTTCCCACGGAACTGTGTATCCTGTGTGCCCCCCGGACTAAAAAAGGCCTTGAGCCCGCCTGTGTCATGCACTGTATGGCTGCCTGTATGAAGTACGGACGAATCGAGGAACTATCACGGGAAATGGCCAAAAAGCCGAGGATGGTGCTCTGGGTACCGCGGCGTTAATTACCGGGACAACTGCCAACACCTGACGGGAATTGACCTTGGGTCCACCCGGACGGTCACGCAACTGCCCTGACGTCTTTTGAACAGAGCCTCGCCCCGGGACACTGACTCGTTTCCATCAGGTCATATATGTATCTACCGGATGCTTAATCGGTGAATCTTTCCCTGCCAACGCAATTGTCGATGCCGTAGTCTCTTTTCACCTGGCGGTAGATAGCGATGTCGTACTCTGCCGGGTGGCTGAATTTCTGCTCCGCAATCAGCACCATTTGCTTGCCCATCTCTCTCGACCCCTGCACGGCGTGCTTATCCTTACGGACATCTCCTTTATTTCGGGCATACCCGTAGACGAAATCGGTAGAGAGCATGTGGTGTACTGAGAAAAAAGTACTGAACAGCTGCCAAACGCCCAAATGCCCCAAACTGGCGGCGACCGATATTACGCCGCTGACCTTATTCGTCAACCGGTTGCTGCTGGAATAAATGGCATAGGAACGGTCGATAAGAATCTTTGCCTGAGCGGTCGCACTCCAAAAGTAAACCGGTGTACCCCAGACGATGCCATCGGCGTCTACTATTTTAGCGTAGATATCCTCGACGTCGTCCTGAAGGTGACATTTACCGGTCTTCTGACATGACAGGCACCCGTCACATGGTTTAATATCTTTATCCCAGACCGTTACCAGCTCAGTCTCCGCCCCACGGTCCCTGGCTCCGGCCAGAGCTTCCTGCACCAGAAATTCGGTGTTTCCCCCTTTTCGAGGGCTGCAGACAATACCTAATACTTTCATCTCACGTACTCCTTTTATATTTGGTAGTTCTCTGATTGCCTTTTTTAAAACCTTTCTAGTTATATTGTTCGAGGCGCGAATGTGTTTCGACTGATAGACGGAATTTCTAGAGTTTAATATTCTCTCCCTCAACTATGACCATCTGACAGGTTTTAACGAATCCGGCTAGAAATTCGTCGGGCAGAGCATTTTGCAACTGTTCGGCAGCCCTTAAGGCAGCTGCCAAATTGTCAAACCAGATCATTTCATAGCCAAATATATCAAATTGGGTGGTAGTCCCGCCCGCTGGTGGATATTTGTGGATGAGTCTATTAATGGTATATCTTTTTGCCTTGGGCTGGATTTTGTCTTTTACCCATGAGGTATGTTTTCCGCGGCACACCCGGTAGGCCTCATCCGGGTCAGCACCTGGTTTAAGGCTAAATATCGATACCAGTTTTACCATATATCCTACCCCTTAGTTGATAATTATCCGGAAATCTAAAGCTCGACCTCTTCTTCCCGGGTGATAAATCTCTTCGCCGGAGTAATGCGCTGAGTATGAAACTCGTCGGGCGGAGCGTTCTGAATTCGCCCCACGGCTCTTTGCGCCGATTCCATATCATCAAACCAAAATTCGGCAATCCCCCAGACATCTTCGATACTTACCTCTTTAAATCTATGGACAACTCTATTGATATTGTATTTCTTTACCTCAGGGAGCATTAAATTTGAATTTTGACACCCTTTATCTCCTCCCATTTTATTCTTTTTTTCGCCAGCAAGATGTAACGTCTTTACCTCTTAGCACTTATCATAGAGTGAAAACCCATCGGGAGTCATATCTCATTTCAGAAACTATGCTTTCAAGCCCTGCTGCAAGACTTCCAGTTTTTCGACAAGGTCATATCGCGGTGGAGCAAAGACCTCAATCATGCGTAAACCTTTCTCGGAACTGTAGTTGCCGTGTTCAATGCCAGAGGGAATGAGAAGCACATCGCCTTCCTCCAGGTGATATAATTTCCCGTCAACGACAAAGTCACAAGCGCCATCATTGACGATCACCATCTGTTCCGGCTCATGGCGGTGAGGGGTAACAGTGATATTGGGCTCCAGAGTAACAAAACTGACCGTTACCCTTTCCGTGGATATGATGTGGTTTCTGGCCCCCGGGATAAGTTCCATTTGTGGAGTATCTCGATACCGAACAACCCGTTTATTATATTCTTCCTGAGTAGCGTAAGACTCTTTCTTTTCCATTTTACAGAATCATCCTTTCTTGACCAGCCACAATTTTGTTTAGTGACGATACCTGCTACATACACGTCCGGTCTCACGATAGCCTCTATCCTTAATCTTCAACCTTGAGTGACATGTTTCTCTCCTTGGCCCAACCTCCTTCATAAGGTGATCTGTAAAAATGCTCTAATTTGACACGGCTCATA
>JAZFUA010000080.1:0-4887 GCA_036446975.1 Dehalococcoidales bacterium | reverse complement strand
CACTCGTCTGCGGCAGGAAGGCATACGTAATCAGGCGTCTGTTGTGGTCTCAGGCGGGATCAGGAATAGCGGTGATGTGGCAAAAGCTATCGCCTTGGGCGCCGATGCCGTATATATCGGGACAGCCGCCTTGATTGCCCTGGGTTGTACTGTTTGCCAGCAATGCCACACCGGGAAATGTGCCTGGGGAATCTGCACCACTGACCTTCGTCTCACTAAAAGAATAAACCCTGACATCGGTGCCCGCCGTCTGAGTAACCTGCTCCGGGGCTGGAGCAATGAGCTTAAAGACATACTGGGTGGACTGGGTGTAAATGCTCTGGAGAGCTTACGGGGGAACCGTCTGCACCTCAGGGGAATCGGGCTTACCGATACCGAGCTTGAAATACTTGGAGTAAGGATGGCAGGGAACTGATTATGGCAGGAGTAGAAAATTCGGTACTTAAGATTGACGCTGCTGGTATTTACTACCGGGAGCTTAATGCTGCTCTGAAAAAAGCGGTCTCAAATGGCACCCGGAAGATTGAGCTCCAAAACGTTTATGGGCAGAGATACATCGGTACCAACCTGAAAAAAGTGGCCGAAATTGATATTTATGGCACTCCGGGTAACGATCTTGGAGCCTTTATGAACGGCTCCAAGATCGTTGTTCACGGTAATGCCCAGGATTGTTGCGGGAATACCATGAACAGCGGGGAGATAATCATCCACGGCCATGCGGGCGACATCCTGGGGTTATCAGCCAGGGGCGGTAAGATTTTTGTCCGTGACGATGTTGGCTACCGGGCGGGCATTCATATGAAGGAATATCAGGATAAGAAACCCGTCCTGGTTATTGGCGGGACAGCCCAGGACTTTGTTGGTGAATATATGTCCGGGGGCATCCTGATTTTGCTGGGCCTGACTTTACAGCCGGGGGAGAATCATCGGGCTAAATTTATCGGCACCGGAATGCACGGTGGAGTAATTTACCTTAAGGGAAACGTAGAGGACTACCAGCTGGGCAAAGAGGTGGGCGTGGCTGAGTTGGATGAGAATGACCTTCAGGCGCTGAATCAGTATGTCGGTGAATTTGCCGACTACTTCGGTTACCAATCGCAAGATATACTGCAAGATAAGTTTATCAAACTTTACCCACGCTGGCTCAGGCCTTATGGGAGGCTATACGCCTATTAACAGCCGGAGAACCTGACATCTGAAGAATCCATTGAACTGAAAATAACCGCTAAACTCATAACATCCCGCAACACGATTAGCCGGAAAGAGAACCATGAAATAACTGAATCTGACCATTACGAACTTATTGGCTACGAATTTGAAAAACAGGAAACCCCGGAAAATGCTAGAATAAGTATCGGGGTTTATCAAAGCCCTTTTCATTCGGGAAGGTCAGAGAATAAATATGAGTAGGCAGGCATTTTTAGTTCTGACAGACGGCTCGGTCCATCAGGGATACTCCTTTGGCGCCGAGGTCGACTCCTTCGGCGAGGTAGTTTTTTGCACCAGCATGATTGGCTATCAGGAAATGCTGACCGACCCTTCCTATGCCGGGCAGATTTTGGTTCCAACCTTTCCTCTTATCGGTAACTATGGTATTAATGAATATGATCTTGAGTCTGAGCAGATACAGGTCAGGGGCTTCGTCGTCAGGGAGGAATGCCCTGTTCCCAGTCACCACCTTAGCCGGAAGACAGTTCACCAGTATCTGGCCGAAAACGGCATCCCTGGAATTCAGGGTGTAGATACCCGGGCAATAACCCGGCGCCTGCGCTCAGCCGGGGTAATGATGGGTATGATATCCAGCAACAAGACTCCTCAGGAGGCCCTGGCAGAGTTACGGAAGAAGCCCGGCTATGACTCAATCGATTTTGTCAGGCAGGTAACCACTCAAGCCCCATATCAGTGGCTGCCCGAAGGTTCAGAGTCGGTATACCATATCGTTGTACTGGACTGCGGCCTGAAGTATAATATTCTCCGTATCCTGAACCGCTTGGGTTGTGCTGTAACCGTTGTGCCCTGCACTATGCCGGCTGAGGAGATACTTAATCTGAAACCAGACGGTATTCTCCTTTCTCCGGGTCCGGGTGATCCTGAGTTACTGGACTACATCTCAGCTACGGTTAAGCAGCTCATCAGCAAGAAGCCGATTATGGGTATATGCCTGGGTATTCAGCTGATCGCTCGTGCCTCGGGCGGCAGGACATTCAAGTTAAAATTCGGGCATCGCGGTGGCAACCATCCTGTCCGTGATTTAGCTACCGGTAGAATCTATATCACTGCTCAAAACCATGGCTATGCCATTGACCCGGACACTCTGGAAAACGGGCTGGAAGTTACCCATATAAACCTTAATGACAATACGATCGAGGGCTTGCGTCATAAAGAACTACCCGTATTCGCTGTTCAGTACCATTCCGAGGCTTCGCCCGGGCCCCTGGATAGCACCTATCTTTTTGACAGGTTTCTGAAGATGATTGGGGAATCGCGATGAATACAGGAGTGACAATTTGAAACCCTCTAAAGTGCTGATCATTGGTTCAGGGCCTATCGTTATCGGGCAGGCGGCCGAGTTCGACTACGCTGGCACTCAGGCATGCCGGGCGATGAGAGAAGAAGGGATTACCTCGTTGCTGGTTAACTCAAACCCGGCCACCATCATGACCGATGTGGGCATTGCCGATATTGTCTACATTGAACCTCTCACTATTGATATGCTGACTCTTATTATCGAAAAAGAGCGGCCTGACGGATTGCTGCCTACTCTCGGCGGACAAACCGGGCTCAATCTGGCTGTAGGACTGGCTGATGCCGGTATTCTTGATAAATACAATGTAAAAACGCTGGGAACATCGATTGAGACAATAAGAAAGGCTGAAGACCGGGAACTGTTCAAACAGTTGCTTATTGATATTGGTGAGCCAGTACCAAGTAGTGAAAGTGTCAATACTTTGGAACAGGCAGGGAAAGCGGCTCAAGAGATTGGACTGCCCCTGATAATACGTCCGGCCTATACTCTGGGTGGAACGGGCGGTGGCGTGGCCAGTACGCTGGAAGAACTGGAGGCCGTGGTTTCCCGCGGGTTATCTGCCAGCCCGATACGCCAGGTGCTACTCGAGAGATCACTGGTCGGCTGGAAAGAGATTGAGTACGAAGTGATGCGTGACGGTGCCGACAATTGCATTACGGTTTGTAATATGGAAAATCTGGACCCGATGGGAGTGCATACCGGTGACAGTATTGTTGTCGCGCCAAGTCAGTCGCTGACCAATAAAGAATATCAGATGTTAAGGACAGCCAGCCTTAAGATTATTCGTGCCCTCGGGATTGAAGGGGGCTGTAATGTCCAGTTTGCCCTTGACCCCAGGAGCGAAAACTACTATGTGATTGAAGTTAATCCCCGGGTAAGCCGCAGCTCAGCCTTAGCCAGTAAAGCTACCGGTTACCCCATTGCCCGGGTTGCTTCTAAAATTGCCGTGGGTAAAACTCTGGACGAAATACCCAATGAGGTAACCGGGAAAACAATGGCTTCCTTTGAGCCGGCACTGGACTATGTGGTGGTTAAAATACCCCACTGGCCGTTTGATAAATTTGCTTCCAGCAACAGAACTCTTGGAACCCAAATGAAAGCCACCGGCGAAGTAATGGCTATTGACCGTTGTTTTGAAGCTGCCCTTCAGAAAGCGGTACGCTCCCTGGAGAGCAGCAAAAGTTCTCTCCTCTGGGAGGACCCTGCATGGAAGCAGGCGACCGATATTAATTTGGAATCAAGTGATATGAGGTTGTGGGCCTTGATAGCCGCCTTAAGAGGCGGGATAACTCCTCAGGCTATTACGGAACGTACCCAGATAGATACATGGTTTATTACCAAGCTTCAGAATATTGTGGATATGGAAAAAAATATTCGCTCCCAGCCAATGACTCCCGAACTTATGTGGCAGGCAAAGCGGCTTGGCTTCTCAGACGATCAAATAGGAGTACTGACGGAGAAACTTCATGACCAGGTAAGGCAGTTACGTCTTGGTTGGAATATCCAGCCTGTCTATAAAATGGTTGATACCTGTGCTGCTGAATTTGATGCCGCCACTCCCTACTTCTATAGTACCTACGAGCAGGAAGATGAGGCACGCCCCACCAATAAAAAGAAAGCCATAGTTATTGGCAGCGGTCCTATCCGCATCGGCCAGGGAATAGAGTTTGATTACTGCTGTGTTCATGCCTCCGTTGCCTTACGAGACGAGGGATATGAATCGATTATGATTAACTGTAACCCGGAAACAGTTTCAACTGACTTTGACACGTCGGATAAGCTGTACTTCGAACCGTTAACCGTTGAAGATGTTTTAAATATCTGCGAAAAGGAGAAGCCGATTGGGGTAATCGTCCAATTTGGCGGGCAGACTCCGCTCAATATCGCGGCCGAGCTTGAGAAAGCCGGCGTTAACATACTGGGTACATCAGTAAATTCGATCGATATTGCTTCTGACCGGGGCCGCTTTAGCCAGATGATGAAGAAGTTTGGTATACCGATGCCGGAGTCGGGTACGGCCAGTAACCTGAAAGAAGCCCTGGGGGTAGCAAAGCGTATTGGCTACCCGCTCATTGTACGGCCGTCATACGTACTTGGCGGGCGGGGTATGGCGATAGTCTATGATGAGGAAGAACTGAGGGTGTATGTGACTGCTGCCGTAGCAGTGACACCAGACCGGCCTATTCTTATTGAACGCTATTTGGAAAACGCCATTGAGACTGAAGCTGATGCCCTGTCTGACGGAGAAGATGTTTTCATTCCGGCAATTATGGAGCATATCGAATACGCCGGCGTCCATTCGGGTGACGCAGCTTGTGTCATCCCCCCGGTCAGCCTGACCCAAAAACATATCGACACTA
>JAZFUA010000079.1:0-6093 GCA_036446975.1 Dehalococcoidales bacterium | reverse complement strand
GGTGCTCTCCAACGGAATTTCTGACCAGACTACTTATGGTGTGGACTAGAAATGGAATCACTACTAATAGCACTGGTTTCCGTCGCCCTGGTAATTATCGCCACGGTTACCATGACGATAAGCGCTTTCGGCTCGGCAATCACCTTGACTGATTCCTGGAATAAAATGGAAAAGAGAGCGGAGGATGTAAGGCGAACATCCATAGCCGTCACCCCTCCGGACAACTATGCCGGGGGTAATATAGCTTTACTGGTCATCAATGATGGGCAGACCGACCTGAGTGATTTTACCCATTGGGATATCATCACGGAAAACCAGACTGGCAGCATCTGGTATATAGACTACACGCCCGATGCACCAGGCAACAACCAATGGACACTGGAAGGAATATACCTGACAAGCAATCTTTCAACTACGGAAGCATTCGATTTCAATATACTCAATCCCGGGGAGACGGCGAACCTGACAATCAAGCTAAGCCCGGAGATAGGAGCGGGTAAATTGGGGAAAATAACCGTGTCCACCCCCAACGGCGTCACCGCCCAATGTATTGTAAGCAGGTCATAACCAAACCAGGAGGCTGAGATGCCCGCTTTTTTAACAGACGAAGAAGAAGAAGAAGAACGAAAAAAACATATAATCTCCACCGGCCACGCAGAAATTGACAAGAAACTGGGAGGCGGTATTCCGACCGGCTCACTTATTCTGATTGAAGGACAATCAGACGCGGGCAAATCCGTATTCTGCCAGCAGATAATATGGGGGTCTTTGAACAATAACTTCAAAGTGATCCTCTTTACCACGGAAAATACCGTGAAAAGCCTGGTCCCCCAGATGGACAGTCTGGGCCTGGGTATACTGGACCACTTGCTCCTGGGCCGGTTCAAAATCTTCACGCTAAAGCCATCCCAGATAAAAGGTGATGCCACCAATACTTTTGACCAAATATTAAAAACGATAGAAAATTCGGAGGGCTACAATCTCTGTATCGTCGACTCCCTGACCCCGATAGTGTCCCAGACAAAGGGTGACGAGACGCTCAGTTATTTTGAAGAGTGCAAGACCCTCTGTGATCAAGGGAAAACTATTATTAATGTGACTCATACCTACGCTTTTGAGCAGGATTTTCTTATCCGTATCCGCTCGGCAAGTGACGCTCATTTCAAACTGCTTATTGAAAAAGTGGGAGACAAACTGGTTAAAACCCTTGAGGTAGCCAAGATAAGAGGGGCTGCCCAAAGCACTGGAAATATCCTTAGTTTTGATGTTGAACCTGAAATCGGAATGAAAATCATGCCCATGTCCAGGGCTAAAGTATAATCGCCACCGGTGACTATCGCCGGCGGCAAGAGAGGCCGGTATTATGGCAACTATTGTCCTGCCCTTCCCAAAAGAGGATGAAACAATAAATGACAGAGATGATCTGCTTACCAGTGACCTGTTTACAAAGCTGTCACCAGCACTAAAAGAATGCGCTGAAAAGAACCGTCATCTCCTTGAGTACCTTCATATGGTGCCTGTATCACAGGTCGGTATACCGGAATACCACTCCGAACTTTCGAGAAATTTGGGTGACGCCAAGACACCAAACCTGATTTACCCGGTGGGTAACGGCATCTTCATTCATATTATGGTGGATTTTCAGGACAGCCGAAACCACTACATCCAGATTGAGCCCACTTCCACGATGGATATAGACTCTCTACTCCTGGAGGTGGAAGAGAACTGCATCGAAAACGGCGACAGGCTGACCGAGTTTGATACTGAAGGAAACAGGGAGAAGCAATTAATTGATTATATAAGCCAGGTAACCACGCAGGAAGACGAACCCAAATCAGGTTTCCTGGACAAATACGCCGGTTTGCTCGGCAAGAAAAAGGATCGATTTATCAAGTCCAGGGTAACTCCCCGTGAACTGGCCGGAGTCATATATCTATTCGTCCGGGACAAGGTACGGCTGGGTATCCTGGAACCACTGATGTGCGATCCTTACATTGAGGACATAGGGTGCTCCGGACTGGGGCAGCTTTACATTGAACACAAGATTTTCGGTAGCCTGAAGAGCACTATTACATTCTATACCCTGGATGAACTGGACCAATTTGTGCTGAGACTGGCGGAGCAGATACAGAAACCGGTTAACTACCGGGCCCCCATTTGCGATGCTACTCTGCCCGATGGTTCCCGAATAAATATCGTCTTCGGGCGGGATTTATCCAAACGAGGCTCTAATTTCAGCATTCGAAAATTTAGCGGAGTGCCCTTATCTATTTTTGACCTCGTTACTTTTGGCACTCTTAATTATGATATGCTGGCCTACTTGTCACTGGTGGTCAGCCATGGAATGAACGTGTTCGTGGCCGGCGAATCCGCATCAGGTAAAACAGCCTTACTGAACGCAGTGACCACTTTTATTCATCCCCTGGCCAAGATAATTACTATTGAAGATACACCGGAACTACAGGTCCCTCACCAGAACTGGATTAGAGAAGTGGTTTCATCATCCAAAGCGGCAGGTGAGGGCGCCAATGTAACTACTTTTGATCTGCTCAGAGCTGCCCTGCGGCAAAGACCCAATGAGATAATGGTGGGAGAGATCAGGGGACCTGAAGGGAATGTAGCCTTTCAGGCAATGCAAACAGGACATGCCGTGATGGCTACTTTCCACGCTTCCACGGTGGAAAAGCTGATTCAGCGCCTAACCTCCAGCCCCATCTCCGTGCCCCGGACTTACATTGATAACCTCAATGTGGCCATTATGATGAGCACGGTGAAGTTACCAAATGGAAAGCTGGGCAGACGGGTGACGGATATTGCCGAAATAGTCGGATTTGACTCGGAAACACAATCATTCAGTATAGTGGCGGCTTTTCACTGGGACCCGGAAGTTGACCAGTTTGAATTCGGCGGGTATATGAGCAGCTTTGTACTGGAGCACAAAATCGCGCCTAAAATGGGTATCCCCAACCAAAAGAAACAACTGATATACGCAGAGGTGGAAAAACGGGCTAAGCTCCTCCGCAGACTGCACCAGGAACAGGGAATCACCGGTTTCTATGAAATACTGGAGGTCCTGGCCAAGGCCCAGAAAGAAGGGCTCTTTTAATAACATTGACAGGAGAGGACCGGCATGGCGACAGTGGTATTACCATTCACCAAGGAAAACAAATTCGATATGCGGGGTAAGGGCCTTTTTGAAAGCGGGCTCTATGAAAAACTGTCTCCCTCATTGCAGGAAGCTACAAAAAAGCACCCCCATCTCCTGGAGTATCTTCACATCGTCCCCATTGAAGTCGGAATACCTGACTACTACACCGAACCAAGCAGGAAACTGGGAGATATTAAGAAACCCAATCTGATTTACCCAACCAAACGTGAAGGTATCTTCATTCATATCCTGGCTAGTGATGAAGATGTGCGGAATGACTATATCACTATTGAGCCCACTCTGATGGTTGATGTTGGCCACCTGATGCCTCAGGTGGATGAAAAACTTCTTGAATTACGCACTAAATTGAAACGGGTCGAAGAGCAAGGAGACCGCGAAGAACAGCTAAGCGATTATTTAGAACAGGTGATTACTCTGGAAGAAGAGGCAGGTTCAGGCTGGCTGACCAAATACATTGGTTTTTTAAGAAAAGGCGGTCCCCGGATAACCAAGCTCAAAATGACCGAAAGAGAACAGAACGCGGTCAGGTATCTTTTCATTCGTGAGAAACTGGGGCTCGGCACGCTCGACCCTCTTACAACCGATCCCCTTATAGAGGACATCAGTTGCTCCGGATTGGGACAAATCTTTATCGAACACAAAATATTCAACAGCGTGAAAAGTTCAATCAACTTCGATGATACTGAAGACCTGGACGGGTTTGTGATGTGGCTCTCGGAACAGATAAGGAAACCGGTGACTTTTAGAAATCCCATCTGTGACGCAACTCTACCTGACGGCTCACGGATAAACATTGTCTATGGGAAAGAAGTCTCCAAACGAGGCTCCAATTTCAGTATCCGTAAATTTGCCGGAACGCCGGTATCGATCTTCGAACTGATTGATTTCGGCTCACTCACCTACCAGATGCTGGCCTACCTGTCATTGGTTATCGGCCACGAATTAAGTTTGTTTGTCTCCGGGGAAACGGCATCAGGCAAGACAACCCTGCTAAATGCCATAACCACCTTTATTCAGCCACTGGCCAAGATAGTCAGCATTGAAGACACCCCTGAACTGCAGGTGCCCCATCAGAACTGGATCAGGGAGGTCGTTCAGACCGCCACTTCAGAGGACGCCGAAAGTATCGATATGTTTGACCTGCTTATGGCGGCCCTGCGGCAAAGACCTAATGTGATAATTATCGGCGAGATAAGGGGGGCCGAAGGGAATGTGGCATTCCAGGCAATGCAGACGGGGCACGCGGTAATGGCTACTTTTCATGCCGCCACGGTGGAGAAACTGATCCAGCGGCTTAGCGGTGACCCGATCCTGGTGCCGAAAAGCTATATTGACAATCTCAACATAGTAGTCCTGTGCAGCCAGGTCAGGCTGCCGAACGGCAGAATGGGGCGGCGAATAACCAGTATAAACGAAATAGTCGGCTATGACCCTACCTACGATGCGTTTACCTTTATGGAGACATTCCACTGGGATGAAACGACCGATGAATTCACGTTTACGGGTTACATGACCAGTTATATGCTGGAAACTATAATTGCTCCCAAGATGGGAATACCCAGCCGAAAAAAACAGCGAATATACGCCGAGGTAGAAAGACGTGCCAGAATTCTAAAAAAACTGCACGAGGAAGAAGGAATCAGTGATTTTTACGAGACTCTGGATGTCCTGGCCAAAGCGCAGCGGGAAGGCTATTTCTAAACATGAAGTGGTTAAAATTCTGGGCCAGGAACAAGGATAAAGAGCCAGTCAACTCGGATTCCAAGCAATCCATTGACCTGGAAGTCCTGGAGTTTGATTTTTTATGCCAGCTGAGTTACATGGCGGCCATTACCGCCTCCGGAATAGACAGGGGCGGACTTTTTGCCTACGCTTCAAAGCTGCCATATCTATCGGCCCGATATTTTAAAAAGATCGTTTTTGTCGCCAAGGCATTTAATCACGACTATGCCGAGGCGTGCAATATTGTAGGACAGGCTACCAAAGAGACCCAGGTAAAAGAACTACTCCTCCGCCTATCCGGAGCCCTGTCTTCAGGAGAAGATATCTCCGATTTCCTGGTGCGCGAAACTCTGGTATCCTCTGAAACCTACGGAAACAGCTATGAGCGTAAACTTGACAGCCTGGCCAGATGGACCGATGCCTACATCGCCCTGATTATGACCACGGCTATTGTTACCGTTATGGCTGTGGTTACGCTGATGATAGGTAACGCTACCGTAGGCTTTATCTTATCCTTATCCATCATTACCATCATTGTAACTATTGCCGGCTCATGGTTCATATACCGGGCGGCTCCGAAAGAGGCCAAGGTTCATACCCTGCCTCACCGCTCGAAAGAGCAGAATCTTGCCAGACATCTCGCCAAATTACTACTGCCTGCCGGAGGCCTGTTCGTCCTCGTTTTAATCGTGATGCAAATTGACTTAGGATGGATGATGATTAGTGCCGGCGCCTTCCTTTTTCCTCTGGGGCTGGTCAGCAAAATCGATGATATTAAAATAGGCAAGCGTGACAATGATATAGCCGGCTTTCTCCGTTCCCTGGGGGGGGTCAGCCAGGCAATAGGAGCGACGGTCAACGAGGCTATGGGAAGACTTGATTTTCGTTCCTTAGGCTCGCTGATTGATGATGTTAACCTGCTCTTCACCAGATTGCTGGCCCGGATAGACCCGGCGCTCTGCTGGGACAGGTTTGTCTGCGATACCGGGTCCGAGCAGGTAAATCGGAGCGTACGCATCTTTTGGGACGCGGTCACTCTCGGGGGAAAGCCTCAGCGTATCGGTAACGATGCCAGCAATTTTGCTATGAAGATATCCTTGTTACGGGCAAAAAGGAATATGATTGGCTCCGGGTTTTTATGGCTGACCATTACCATGCACATCGTGCTCGCTTCGTTACTGGTGTTTATCTACGAGACGATG
>JAZFUA010000078.1:0-2956 GCA_036446975.1 Dehalococcoidales bacterium | reverse complement strand
CGGGAATACGGAGTATTGAGCCGGGACGCGGCCGATGAGTTGTCCCTGGCCAGGGCCGAGGGACGGCGGATTATCTGTGTCGGCACCACTTCGGTAAGATTAATCGAGGCTGCGGCTCAAGCAACCAGCTCGCCCGGAATTGAGGCATTTGAAGGCTGGATAGACCTGTTTATTTTACCGGGATACCGCTTCAGATTGGTTGATGCCCTTATTACTAATTTTCATCTGCCCAGATCAACGCTGCTGATGCTGGTTGCTGCCTTTGCCGGCAGAGATGTGATTAATCAAGCCTACCGGGAAGCCATTACCCAACGATATCGCTTCTACAGCTTTGGCGATGCCCTGTTCATATATTGACGAAAAGTATTGTTGCCTGATTGACACTCAGCACCGGGAAAGTTTAGCATTTAACAACGATTCAGAACAGGGTAAACAGAGATAATAGTAATGAAAGAACCTATCATCAGCCCTGACATGTTAAGGCAGAATAGAATACCCCCGGGACAGCAGCTAACCGACAAGTGGCCGGTGCTGCATATCGGTGGAGTACCTTTTTTTGACATCAAAAGCTGGAAGTTCAGCCTCTTTGGCCTGGTAAACAAAAGGGTGGAGATGGACTACAATCAGTTCCTGGCCCTTCCCGAAGTAAAAGTGCATTCTGATATCCACTGTGTCACCAGATGGTCGAAGCTGGATAACCTCTGGCAAGGAGTCAGTACCAGTACAATTCGAGAGCTGGTTGACATCGACCCGAAAGCCGGATACGCCATTATCCACGCCTCGCAGGGGTTCACGACGAATCTGTCCCTGGATGATTTCTTCCAGCCGGACGTGTTATTTGCCATCGAACACGATGATGAAATAATAACCCCCGAACACGGTTACCCTTTAAGACTGATTGTCCCCAGGCTGTACTTATGGAAGAGCGCCAAGTGGGTCACCGGGGTAGAATTCACCGCCGAAGACAGGCTGGGTTTCTGGGAAACTCACGGCTACCACAGACGCGGAGACCCCTGGAAAGAAGAACGGTACAGCACATCCTGACAGGTCGGCAGGAGTTATTGATTACTCCGGAATAGAGAATAAACTCGTCATGAGAACGGTTACACCTGAAAGAGACTGGACCAAGGGTAGCGTTAGCGGTAACCTGTGGTTCTTTTCCTGGCCGATAGTAATAAGCCAGAGCCTCAGCATGATGGGCCCGACCATTGACATGATATGGGTAGGCAAATTGGGTTCTGCAGCGGTCGCCGGGGTAGGTATATCCAGCATGGTTGTCCAGGTGGTGAACTCTCTGACAATGGGTCTCTTTACCGGCCTGAGGGCAATGATAGCCCGCTTCATCGGAGCCGGAGATAATGAAAGCGCAAATCACATCCTTCAGCAGGCCTTCGTTATCGGCGCCGGCTTCTCGGTCATCACAGCAGCCACAGGTCTTCTTTTTGCCGAACGAATACTGATTTCTTTCGGAGTAGAACCGATTGTTGTTGCCGAAGGGGCAGCTTATATGCGGATTCAGCTCGTCGGTATGGTCACTATGTCGTTATTGAGAATTTCCGAGTCTGCCATGCAGGCATCCGGAGATCCAAAGACGCCAATGAGGATAACCGTCATTTACAGGATTCTTCACATTGTGTTTGTTCCCTTCTTAATCTTCGGCTGGTGGATATTCCCCCGCCTCGGTGTTAGTGGTGCCGCCCTTACAAATGTCATTACACAGGGTCTCGGCAGTATCCTGGGGCTGTGGTTTCTTTTCGGCGGAAAATCCCGGTTACGGCCAACGTTTAAAAATTTCAAGCTTGACGGAAGTATAATCTGGCGAATGATAAAGGTAGGCATTCCGGCATCGATAACGGGAGTGCAAAGATTTTTCCCCGGACTGGTACTGGTCTGGTTTGTTTCGCCCTTCGGCACTTTTGCCGTGGCAGCTTACTCACTGATGCAAAGAATAGATAATTTCATACGAAATCCGGCGGCGTCTCTCGGCCTCAGCACCGGCATCCTGGCGGCTCAGAACCTTGGGGCAGGTGAACCTGAACGTGCTGAAAAGGGCGGCTGGCTGGGGGCAGCTTTTTTTACCTGTATTGCAATCATTGCTTCGGTGGCAATATGGTTCTGGGCCGAACGAATTATAGGCATTTTTAATAATGAGCCTGGACTTGTAGAGATAGCTTCCACCTTCCTGAGAATACAAATAGTAAGCTACCTGGCTATGGGTGTTGTGGTAGTCCTGAGTATGTGCATTGAGGGTACAGGTGACACTGTCCCCTCAATGGTAGCTACTCTGGTCACAATGTGGCTGATACAGATTCCACTCGCCTTTTATATCACAAACTATACCAACCTGGGTGTTTTTGGAATTCCGTGGTCAATAGTGGCTGCTATTGTCATCAGGGGAATCTTTTTCTCATCCTATTTTCGGATGGGCAGGTGGAAGCACAAGAAAATCTAGACACCCGCCTGGTTGTTACTTGACAGCCTTTCTCAGTTAAGTGAGAATATGAAATGTTAATCAATAAAAAAAGTAGCGGGTTTGTATAAACAAAGGAGGCAAAATGGCAGAAAAAGACAGGGAATATAAATTCCTTAACCCGGTTGGCATCCAGACTCCGGTGGACACGTTTCCCCTGGCACCGCGTCTTGATACTCTTGACGGCAAAACCATTAACATTAATATCACCGGTGAACCGGATATTACTATTGCCCTGGAAAAAAAATTAAAGACTGATTACCCCAATGTAAACTGGACGGTAAAAAAGACTTATGGTATTGACCCCGTCCGATTATCGGAAGAGGAGTTGAAGACCACTGACGGAGTTTTAATGGGGGTATGCTGGTGAAGCGGCGCCGTATGGAGGCAGTTGCCTTATTTAGCAGAGCTTGAGAAAGCCGGCATCCCAACGATTCTCATTGACCTGGAAGACCAGCATAACATGGTCCAGCAGGAAGCGCTGGC
>JAZFUA010000077.1:0-4969 GCA_036446975.1 Dehalococcoidales bacterium | reverse complement strand
CTGGATCTCACTGATACTGGCCGTACTGGGCATTTTCCTCGCCTGGGCGATGTACAGCCGGAAATCAATCTCAGCAGAGCGAATCGGCAGCATCTTCAAGCCCATCTATACCCTGTTTTACAGGAAATACTGGCTTGACGAACTTTACGAAAATATCATCGTTAAAAAAGCTTTGCTTGGTAAATTCGGGTTATTCGGTGGTCTGGAAATAGTTGATAAATACGGCGTGGATGGAGCCGTAAACGCCATCGCCGAAGGAGCCTATACCGAAGGCACCCTTCTCAGGAAGCTCCAGACCGGGCAGCTACAGCTTTATGGACTGGTTACCGGAATCGGTATTGTAGCCATAATTGTTATCCTTTATGTCTTTGGTTAAAAACGGGAGTTTCAGAGGGGCAAAGCCCTATATGTAATGACAGGGCGTCAGAGAGGGACGAAGTCCCTCTCATATAAGAACTTCCCCTTCCCCCTTGTGAAGGGGAAGGGGATAAAATAAAGGGGATAGGGTTACATAAATGCTGAATTTAAATAGCACTTATTACAGGAGACGGGCTTGAACTTTCCTTTTCTTTCGTTCATAGTTTTCCTGCCGCTGGTCGGGGCAATTTTGATTGCCCTGTTTAGCGGGGGCAGGGAGAAAGTAATCAAGTACTTGGCGGCTCTTTTTACGGCCGTTCCCCTGCTGATATCCGTTATCGCCTTCCTTAATTTCGATAAATCAGCCGGGATGGCCGGGGTATTCCAGTTTCAGGAAAAGATCTCTTGGATTCCGGCCATTAACGCCAACTTCCACCTGGGAGTAGACGGACTGAGCCTGCCGATGGTAGTGCTGACCGCCTTCCTGGGCCTGATGGTAGTCTTCATCTCGTGGAAAGAGAAAGTCAGGGTGCGGGAGTATTTTGTCTGGCTGCTGCTGCTGGAAACGAGTATCCTGGGTGTCTTTACCTCCCTCGACCTGCTGCTCTTCTTCGTCTTCTGGGAGATAGAGATTATCCCGATGTATTTCCTGATTTCTATCTGGGGCTCAGGCAAAAAAGAGTACTCGTCGATAAAGTATGTTATTTATACCCTGTTCGGCAGCGCCCTGATGCTGGCCGGAATCTTGAGCCTCTACTTTACCACCGGCAGTTTGAACCTGATAGAACTGGCCGATAAGGGGCTGGCGATGGTGCAAACGATTATGCCGGCAGCGGCCATCTTCTTCCTGCTGTTTATCGGCTTTGCCGTTAAGCTGCCGATGGTCCCCCTGCACACCTGGCTGCCGGACGCCCATACCGATGCCCCGACAGCCGGTAGCGTAATGCTGGCCGGGGCGCTAATCAAGATGGGCGGCTACGGGATAATCCGGGTCTGTGTCAGTATCTTCCCCGATGTTGCCAAAACTTATGCTCCCCTGCTGCTGACACTGGCGGTAATCAGCATCCTCTACGGAGCCGCTATAACCTTGAGACAAACCGACCTGAAGAGGCTAATCGCTTACAGCAGCGTCAGCCATATGGGCTTTGTCCTGCTGGGCGTCTTTGCCCTGGGGCAGGTGAGCCTGACCGGAGCCGCTTTACAGATGGTCAGTCACGGTCTACTGACCGGGCTGCTCTTTGCTGTGGCCGGATTGACGATACACAATGTGGGGCAACGCAACCTGAACAAGCTGGGAGGCCTGGTGCGGCGAATGCCCGTGGTGGCTATTGTCTTCTCTATTGCCGGGCTGGGCTCTCTGGGACTGCCGACCACCAGCGGTTTTGCCGCCGAATTCATCACTTTCACCGGCGCCTTCTCCAGCACCGTAGTTAACGGAGTCCAGGTTTTCACCATCCTGGCGGTCATCGGGGTGGTGCTGGCCGCCGGCTACATCCTCTGGATGATACAACGGGTATTCTACGGCCCGGTAAAAGAAGAATTTAAGGCGGTTAAAGACGCCGATACTCTGGAAAAGGTATATATGTTTGCCTTCGTAGCTTTGATTATGCTGATCGGCATCTATCCGGCAATCCTGACCGATATTATCAAACTGGGTGTTTTGCCTTTAGCGAACTTATTTGGCGGGTAAAGCGGGTTCCCGGAAAAATCGGAGATTTTTTTGGGTGCTTAATGTAAGGAGTAAATTTTGAATCTAGGGCTCTTTATACCGGAATTAATACTGGCGGCCACGGCAATAGCCGTAATCCTGCTTGACCTTTTCATCGAACGAAAGGGGGCTTTGGCAGTAGTCAGCCTGATTGGTCTGGCAACAGCCTTTGCTTTTACCCTATTCATCCCGGTAAACCCCCCCCAGGCTATCTTCAATGGTATGCTGGCGGTGGATGGCTTTGCCGTCTTCTTCAAGCTGCTCTTCCTGGGCATTGCCGGTCTTATCATCCTGTCATCGCAGGACTATGTGTCAAAATTCTCCAACTTCAGGGGTGAATATTATGCTTTGATTCTCCTTTCGACGCTGGGAATGATACTGATGGCAGCCACCCGGGAACTAATCTCCATCTACATCGCCCTGGAACTGACCAGCATCTCACTATATGTCCTGGCCGGCTTTCTGAAAGATAAAAAATCAACGGAAGCTTCGCTTAAATATCTGCTGCTGGGGGCAATATCCTCGGCAATACTGCTCTACGGTATGGCGCTGGTCTTCGGCTCCACCGGGGAAACACAGCTGGGAGAAATAGCCGGAGCCATTGCGGGGCTATCTTCAGCCAATATGATGACTAATCCAGCCCTGGTAGTGGGGGTAGTACTTCTTATTGCCGGTTTCGGCTTCAAGATTGCCGCTTTCCCATTCCATATGTGGGTGCCGGATGTCTATGAAGGAGCCCCGACCCCGATTGTTGCCTTCCTCTCGGTGGGCAGCAAGGCAGCCGGCTTTGCCGTTATCCTGCGGGTTTTTTCGTCCGCCTTCGGGGGCACCGAGTGGCTGAGCATTAACTGGGGGATAACCTTTGCCGTGCTGGCCGCTATCGGTATGTTCGTGGGTAACCTGACCGCCCTTCCCCAGACTAATATCAAACGCATGCTGGGTTACTCCAGTATTGCCCAGGCCGGCTACATTATGGTGGGGCTGGCTACTATGGGAGTTTCACGACCGGATAATATCCTGGGACAGAGTGGGGTCCTCTTCTTCCTGGTTGGTTACGCTCTGGCCAACCTGGGAGCTTTCAGCGCCATTATCGCCATCTCTAACAAGCTTGATAGCGACTTGATTGAGGACTATTCGGGTATGTTCAAGCGGGCGCCGCTGCTGGTGCTGGCTCTCTCCCTGTTTCTTATTTCTCTTATCGGCATGCCGCCGGCGGCCGGTTTTATGGCCAAGTTTTTTATCTTCAGCGGGGCGGTTCAAAATGGCTTACTCTGGCTGGTTATCATTGCCGTGCTGAACAGCGTCATCTCCGCCTATTATTACCTGCGGGTAGTTAAGGTAATGTGGTTTGGCGAGCCGGCCTCCGAAGAAAAAGTGCCCTCTTCCAAAGCCCTGCGGCTGGCCCTGGTTATCTCCTGCCTGGGTGTACTGCTTCTCGGCATTGTCCCCGGCTTCGTAATGGGCTTAGCCGAATCAGCCGCCAGGATGTTTAGCGGCTAGACAGGATTACTTATCTACCTCACCCCCTTTAAGCACCCAGAAAATTTTTCCTTTTTATTATAGCCAATCTTGAATCAAACAAAAGGTTGTTTCAGAGGGAATTCGTCAATTAGCGTCACGTACACAGCGCACAAAATTATAGATACGCCTGACATCACCCTGTGGGCCAAAGCCGTGAGGGTAGTCGTCCGGATTACCGATCTTTGGGTCACTTCGCTGTGCACCGGCGCCATGAACGTCAAGAAGTTGAAAAACACCGGAATTCGAGGGTATCTCCATGTAGCCTAATGCCTCGCCAAAGGCGACGTAAACAGCAGCAGTACCCGGATTTCTTCCATCAAGGTGAGTGGTGCCGGTCCAATAAAAGGGGTAATTCGTATTACCGCCTTCATCGATTATCGAAGTTGTGGCAAAGATAGGATTAATGGCGGCTGAAGTAGTTGTATCGGGCGACCGACTATAGTCGACAATGCTCTGGAGTTCCTTGGCATTAGGTAGCCGCCAATCCGAATATCCGGCGTATTCGAGGTCCTCAGCCCACTCCAGTGCCTGCTCCCAGTTGAGCTTGCCATCACTATCATTACCCACATTAAAGGTGCCACTGTCTACCTGCATCCATTGTAATCCAGTAGCTAAATCGGTAATTGTGCTATCCTTGTTATCTACAAAATTATTTATGCCATAATCGTTGTTACCACGTACGTACCTCACGTAGAACTTATTGTTCTCGCGTGTCCTGGGATTGGCCATAGGGTATCCTTTAATACGACCATCACCGAAATTCACCCCAAAAACTGTCTCATTACCAGCCATAGTGGTACTAACATACTTGGTGCTGGACATGTACTGTGAGTCAATAAACCGTTCTCCAACGCTCGTGTCGCCATATTTGAATAAGAAATAGTCCGTGTCAATGTAGGGCGTCGATTGGCCTTCAGACCTGCCGGTTACACCAGTGAAAATAATCAGGGAGTATAACTCCTTGATGCTAGACATCCTCCAATCTGTATATCCGGCAAGACTAAAGGACTCCGCACCAAGGTCAGCTTCTTCCCAGGTCATCTTTTCACCAGTATCCCTTTGCCACATCAGGCCTGTGTTCAGATCTGTCACCGTGCCATCGCCGTTATCCTGATAAGTAGGTTGTTTACCTTGGTACTGGGCATCTTGACCATAGAAAGCCTTCCTGGGTTGAGAGCAGGGAAGTATTTGGGAATTGTCATAGCATTTGTTTTGTCCGGTATCCACGATGACGAAAGCCGATGGGGTTTCCGGCGAAGATTCTGGTGAGGTTACTTGCCTACTATCGTCTAGAGAAAATAACATCGACCATTCCACGTATCCAGATGGGTTATTGGGCACCCACTCGGGAGGAATACGGTATGCACGATAGATAGCATTGTT
>JAZFUA010000076.1:0-5452 GCA_036446975.1 Dehalococcoidales bacterium | reverse complement strand
TAGCTGTCGCCGGTGCCCTGTTAAGCATATTCATCATCGGCCCGGCCCTGATACTTCCCGGTACCTGGCGTAAACCCCGTTTGCCTGCCTAGCTTGATGTTGAGTTGAGGTAGATGGCAGCGGCATGGGCATCGCAAAAGTTTTACCTTTGGTACACTATGGTGGAGCTGAGGTATCAATAGGCAGAACTTTTGAACTGGCTTTCAATCTCAGCGTTTGACCACTGACCCCCTCTGCCATGAAGCCTTTTCTGACATTTGCTTCCCCTTTCCCCAATCCAAAGTTTAACATTACAACCGGACTCCTTTTTGGGAGGCAGGCCAGCCAAGCTCGGAGGCTAAGCAGCCCGGGGAAGAGAAGGGCAGCTCTGCCGATGGGTGGCCCTCACCCCGATAAATCGGGGTGAGGGCCTATTCAATTTAGTCGCAGCCATCAGGTCTGGTCCGCACAGTGCCCCTTCTCCTGGCACTACTTAGCCCATTCCGGTTTCACCTATCCAGAGCCATGTTGATCTACCTTCCTGCGTTCCTGGCCACCCCCGTTCCCAGATTACCTTAAAGGGTAAAAGCATGGGGTTGACCATGCTCTACACCCTACGTTTAGTGACCTGCGCCCAATGATTTTATCACTTACCTAAGTTAACGGCTAAGATTATGCAATCAACCGTGAGCCCTTAACTTCTGCCTTGCTATTTAAGTGCTATAATCACATAGCAATTTGTACATTCATCAAGTAGCTCCACCGTTCATGATTTCTCCAGGCAATCCGTAATGGTAAATAACCGGGTATACATAGGAGGCCGTTCCCGTTAATGGCATTTATTAATATGCAAAGTGTCAGCCTGGCCTTGGGCAATACTCGGCTTTTTGAGGGAATAAACTTGACCATTGAGCAAGGCGAGAAGGTCGCCCTGGTGGGACGCAATGGGTCTGGCAAGTCAACTTTACTCAAACTAATCGCCGGAATATTCCGGCCGGATTCCGGCGCCGTCGCTATCCAAAAGGGTATCCGCACCGCTTATCTGGACCAGATGGTGCCCGGGGAGATGCCGGGTAATGTTTTGGAATTGGTGAAAGGGGAGTTAAGCCGGGTTCAAGATAAACTGGAACTAGAGAGGGGCTGGGACCTTCACCAGCAGGCTGAGAAAGTAATCTCTCAATTAGGACTGGATGCTGACGGGGTTTTTAACACGCTTTCCGCCGGTATGAAGCGCCAAGTGTTACTGGCCAAAGCGCTGGTCGGGGAACCGGATATCCTGTTACTCGATGAACCCACTAATCATACGGATATTGATTCTATCAAACGATTAGAGGAGATGCTGCTGCGGTTCACCGGCGCCTTAATATTGGTCACCCATGATCGCATGTTCTTGCAGAGAATCGCTACCCGCATCGTGGAAATTGACCGGGGGGGTTTATTTGATCAGTTATGTGATTATAAGACTTTCCTGACGCGAAGGGCGGCCGCCAGGGAGGTCGAAGACACCCGGAATGCCCTGTTTGATAAAAAGATGAAGAAGGAGGAACAATGGATTCGCGGTGGCATCAAGGCGCGGCGTACGCGTAATGAAGGCCGCGTCCGGGAACTTAAAAAAATGCGGGAGATTCGAAGGGGGAGAAGAGCGCGCCCCGGAACTGTAAAAATAGAGGCCCAGGAGGTCGAACGTTCCGGTATGCTGGTAGTCAAGGCTGATAATGTCAATTTCAGCTATGGCAATATGCCGATTATCTCTGACCTTTCCACGGTAATTATGAAAGGCGACCGGGTTGGCATACTGGGTCCCAACGGCAGCGGTAAGACCACCCTTTTGCGCCTTCTTCAAGGTGAACTCCCGCCGGACTCAGGCAATATCCGCCTGGGTGCCAATCTTCAGATTAGCTATTTCGACCAGTTGCGTGAGCAACTGGATGAGAAAAAGACCGTTCTGGAAAATATGGTAGAGGATAATCAGGATACCGTCACTATCAATGGGGAAAATCGGCACATTATCGGGTATCTGCAGGATTTTCTTTTTTCCCCGGACCAGGTACGCTCTTATGTCTCCCTCCTTTCCGGCGGAGAGCGCAACCGGCTTTTGTGGGCCCGGCTATTTACCCGACCTTCCAATATCCTGGTCCTGGATGAACCGACCAATGATATCGACGTGGAGACGATGGAAGTCCTGGAAGACTATCTTATGAAATATACGGGGACGGTACTTCTGGCCAGCCACGATAGGGCGTTTATCAACAATGTCGTCACCAGTACCCTGGTTTTTGAAGGCGCTGGCATGGTGAAAGAATATATCGGTGGTTATGATGATTGGCTGCGTCAGCGCCTGGCGGAGGCCAAACCGATCGATGCCTCAATAGACACACCACCGATCCGGCCAATCAGGCTGAAAGCCAAATTCGGATTCCGTCAGCGACAAGAATTGGACTCCCTCCCGCTAACTATCCAGGCGCTGGAAACAGAGCAAGAGGACCTGTACCGGGCGATGGGCGACCCGGACCTCTACAAAAAGGATAAGTCCGAGATCGTCGGGAAGAAGGAACGGCTTGAGATAGTAAAAAAGCTACTGGCTGAATCCTACACTCGCTGGGAAGAACTCGAACAACTTAAAAATGAGTTGTGAAAGATAGTCCATCTCCCCGAGGCCCGGTCCGTCAAATCGAAACAGCTGGCGGCTCAGGCGAGCACCAACGTAACAGGAATGTTGCGTATCCGGTATTTGCCGGCTTTGGCCAATATTTGCGCCACATACCGTTCCGGTACATCGACCAGTGTGTGTTTATCAAGAATACTTATATCGCCAATGGTATTACCGGGAAATTTTGCATGGTAGGCTATCGTGCCCACGACATCAGCAGGCCGTGCACCATGGGATTTTCCCGCGCTAAGAGTCAGCCGCACCATGCCCATTTCACAAGAACCATTGGCACCATTACGACCGTTCTCTTTTTTACCGCGTTTGATCTCACGCCGGGCTTTTGGAGACCGCCCTTCACGTACTTCGCTAACCTGCCCAATTGGGCGCTGCTGCTCCTCCCCCCGGGCTAATTTTACGGCTATCGCAGCAACCTGAAGAGGATCGTGTCCCATTTCCACCAGCCGGGTGACCAGCTGCAACTCCCTCTGACAGCGACCGCGCTGCAACCAGACCATCATCTGCTCCAGCAGCTGCGCTTCCCTATGTTCCTCGATTTCCTCCGTTGTTGGAATTTGTATCCGGGTGATCTGCTGTTTGGTAAATCCTTCTATCCGGTGCAAGTGCCATTGTTCCTTCGCTGTCAGCAGCGAAATGGCGATGCCTGTTTTGCCGGCTCTCGCAGTGCGCCCAACGCGATGCACATACAATTCCGGGTCATCGGGCAAGTCATAGTTGAACACGTGTGAAATATCGTCAATGTCCAATCCCCGGGCGGCAACATCGGTAGCCACAAGTGCAGTGATTTGATTACGACGAAAGCGATTCAAAACCTGTTCTCGAGTCTGCTGGCTCAGGTCCCCATTCAAGGCTTCGGCAGGGAAGCCGCGTCCCATGAGTTCATTCACTAAATCGCCGGTACCAACACGCGTCCTGACAAATATGAGTGCCCTGGTGACATCCTCAACCTCAAAGATCCGCGTGAGAACAGCCGGTTTTTCTTCTTTATTGACCAGGCAATATCGATGTTCAACTGCATCAACGGTGAGTTGTTTGCTTTTAATGCTGATAGACTGTGGAGAATGCATGAATTTTTTTGACATGCTGCTGATTTCCGGCGGTATGGTAGCAGAAAAGAGAGCGGTCTGACGCTCTGATGGGATTGTACTGAGAATACTTTCAATATCTTCGATGAAACCCATGCTGAGCATTTCGTCTGCTTCATCGATGACGACGGTGCTCACATGACTTAGATCAAGTACCCCCTTCTCTATCAGATCCAGTAAGCGCCCAGGTGTACCTACTACGATGTCCACTCCCTGTCTGAGACGACTGATCTGCGGGCTATATGGTTGACCGCCATATACCGCCAGCACACGCACATTCAGGCAACTTCCGTATTCAATTGCAGCCTTTGCTACCTGCAGGGCGAGTTCCCTTGTGGGAGCCAGAACAAGGGCTTTTATGCCACGCTGACCTCGGTCCATGGTTTGAATAATGGGTAACACGAAAGCAGCCGTTTTGCCGGTACCTGTCTGGGCCTGGCCGATTACATCATGGCCATCCAGCATTAACGGGATAATCTCCGATTGAATAGGTGTGGGGGTGATATAGCCAAGATCAGATACGGCCTGCACCAGCTGCGATTTTAGACCCAATTGGGAAAACTCGGTTGTCATTATACTCCTACTTGCATCGTTATAAGTCCACTGTATTACCTGGTCCTCGCGGACCGGGTTCCCGTGTTGCTTTCAACAGTTGACCCTGCTTGCAAGTAAGAGTCTGCTGTCACAATAAAATGCCGCTCATCCCTCGTAAAAAGGTCAGGCGGTATTCCTGTAGCGCATATCCTCGGTTTACGTGGCTATCAATAGTTTAACACAAACCGGGGTCATTGTATCTAACCGATGAGTTTAAGGCCCTCACCGAGCCACTGAATGGTGGTAGCTTCCAGTAATGGTGGAGCTGAGGAGACTCGAACTCCTGACTTCCTCCGTGCAAGGGAGGCGCTCTCCCAACTGAGCTACAGCCCCACGGCCCAATTATATCAAGCGAGGCGCTCCCCGGCAAATGGCCCCCTTCCCCCAACCCCTCCGGTGGCGTATATTGTAAGCGGTATCGCCGGATATCCTGAAGTTGCGCGACGCGAGGGGAGAACGCCATGAAAAGCTTGACCGAGTATCTCTGGTTCAATACTGAAAAGCACCGGGAATATATAAACGTGACCGGGACGGTGCAGGGACTGGTGGACAAGAGCGGTATAGAGGAGGGGTTTGCCCTGGTATCGGCCATGCATATCACCGCCGGGGTCTATGTCAACGATGCGGAATCGGGCCTGATCCAGGACATCGACGACTGGCTGGAGGGGGTGGCCCCGTTCCGTCCCGATTATCGCCATCACCGCACCGGGGAGAGTAACGGAGATGCCCACCTCAAGTCCCTCCTGGTGCACCACGAGGTCATCGTCCCCGTGACCGCCGGCCGCCTGGACCTGGGCCCCTGGCAGCAGATATATTATGCCGAGTTCGACGGCCAGAGGCGGAAGAGGGTGATAGTCAAGATCATGGGAGACGGCCCGGCATGAGTCTCTCCCCCTCGAGCCGGCCGCGCGGGACGTAACGGGGCGAAACGGGGCGCCTGGAACCGTAGCCCCCTTTTGCCATATACTGGTGAGGAAATAAATTGGGTGGCCCGGGAACGGAGGTAAAACATGGCCGGATTTATGGGCGGATATATGGGCAAGGTCCTGCACGTCGACCTGGAGACCGGGGAGGTCCGCCAGGAGAGCCTGGACCCGGAGATGGCCTCCAGGTTTATCGGAGGCAT
>JAZFUA010000075.1:0-3087 GCA_036446975.1 Dehalococcoidales bacterium | reverse complement strand
GCCGAGAATGGCGTACTGGGCGAGTATTTTACCCCCCATCTCCTCGACTTCCTTATTAACCTCTTTAATCCTCTGCGGATTAGCTTTTAGAGTCTTCCTGCCTTCGTCAGTTAAGGTGGTAAACATAATATAGATTGCCATTAACCAGCCTCCTCTTCTTAGGTATTAGGGATTATTATGATAACTATCCCATCCATTAATGTCAAGTCAAGAGTGGCGTTAGCCGCTCCTTTCTCCTTCACTTTCTCAAGGCTTTGCCCTAAAAGGACCGCATCTGTGTCACCCTGAGCGAAGCGAAGAATCTCTACTATGCTTCTTTGACATCAGATTCTTCGCTATGCTCAGAATGACATTTAAGGCAAGGCTCTTTCTCAAGAAAAGGGGGGATTAAGAGAGCGAGATTAATAGTACGATCTCAATAGCAATCCGCCGGATATTTTTTATTAATCGAAGGAGGTAAACCTGCTCTCCAGTTTCTTCATCACCTGAGGCATAGTTGTATATTCCATCTCCTCCAGGGGCAGGCGGTGGGGTTCAAAGGGTCCGTGAGCCCGCATATAATCAGCCACATCCTTCGCCTGTTTGCGCGCATTATCAAAGGATATGTCAGCAAACATATCACGGGGGCCGATCAGCTTACCATCGGCAAGCTGGAAGCCCAGAGCCGTTACTCTGGGGGGTCCATCAAAACGGGTCGGGGTGCTGTCCTCAACAGATACCGGCATAAGAGGACCGTGATGCGAACCCCGCATCCAGCCCTCGACCAGCAAGGGTAACGCGAACGGCTCCACCACCTCACCCACAGCCGGGAATTTACCCTGGCAACGGACAATACAAACCGGGTCATCCTTACCCACATAGCGACCGGCTATTAAGGTCAAACGCTGGGTAGAAGATGCCGCAGCTATCTCCCCGGTCTCCCGATGATAAACGGTTTTTATCATATAGCGGGATGGTGCCCCGATGAAGACCAGCAGGTCATAAATCTCGTCGGGCGAATTTAAGAGTATTTTCTTACTTTCCTTTATGTCTTGAACTTCAAAAGTATAACCACCATGCATAACTTCAGAAATAACCAGACCGATAGTGTTAAAAGGGTCAGCGAACATCTTGTACAGCGGCAGATTCCAGGCTCCGGAGGAAGTCTTGTCAGCCATAAAAACAATTACCGGTTCAGCCCCCCGTTCCTCAAACTCCATCTCAGCCACTCCCGGACCCATCCCCCTGACATTACCTGAAAAAGCATCCGCCAGTAAATCCTGTCCGGCGCCGTAAAGCTTCAGTTTCTTAGCCACCTCTGTACAATCAACAAAGGTATCCCAGGCCAATTCGTGGATTTTTTCATTTTCTACACCCAGCTGGTGAGTCATAATCAGTTGCAGGTCATCCCCGCATTTGGTCACATGGTAGTCAATGAGTAGACCATCGCTTTTAGCCTTCGCCATATTCTCTTCAGCCTTAACCAGAAGGTCCGGATGAGAGTCAGAATGTCCTACCAGACCTCCAACATCAGCCTTAATGATACTAAATGTGATTTTCATATTTCCTCCTTTAACCTATATATATATTATGAGTGGTCAGCTGGAGATAAACAATACCAGGAATACGCAATATACGTATTCTTGGTACCGCATAAGCGTCTATTTTAAATTATGATTCCTGTTTATGTAGAATAGATGGCAGTATCAGTGCACTATTTGCATACTGTAATTATTGTGTAAGGTAGTACTTACAGGTATAATATCAGGTAACAGGCTTAAGAATGAGGTTAATTGTGAAAATAATGCAGAATACGTATTTCTGCATTAAGAATGGAGAGAATCATGTCATTAACGGTTGGTGAAATAGCTGCGACATTGGCTTACAGTAAATCTTATGTCCTCAATTTAATTAAAGCCGGGGAATTGAAAGCAATGCCCCGCAGCAGTCCCCGTGGTAAGTATCTAATTGACGAAGCGGAGTTTGCCCGATATCAGGAAACACTCGCCAGCAAAGATACAACCGGAAGAGAATTTGCCTATGTTTTGTTAAACAGGTATGTTGGCCAGTTACCCGATACATTTGACCGCTACCGGGTAGACGAATCTATAGGCAACCTGGCATCGGAGTTGAACAGGATAGGTCACACACTAAGGAATTTACAGCATCCTTATCAGTACTGGTCAGGAATGCTGGACGAGATTGCTTCCTGCATAGAGATTTTACGCCAATCGGATTTATTCAAGGCAATACTGGTTACCGACTCCATGAAACTCCTGCCACTTCTGGAACGAGATTTACGAGGCTGTATTCAGAAATTACGGGAAGACTTAACCGGCAAACAGGACCCTGAACTCACCCGGGATATATTGTTCTTCCGTGATACAATGCTGGACTGGAGCAAATTCTGCGAAAGCTGGATTAACTTCAGAGATACGGGAGCGAAATGCTTCACCTCACTTCGTTCCGATGAAAAATACGGTGAGCTTAAGCATTCCGGCTCTGTTGTAGTGAGTGATACCAGGCTGCACCGTGAACTCATATGGAATGCATTTGGCCTGGTGTATCAACCGACAGTCGTTACAAGTATGGCAAACTGGCTTGCCCGGGTGACAGAGCTTTTAGGATGGCAGTTTGATACAATATGCTCGTTAAGCGCCGCGGCTTTACAGATGAGTTCATTTATCGCCTGGAGACTTCGGAAAAATGTCGTTGCCCTCGACAATCAGACTTTCGAGTTCCAACCACCCGAGCCTCCCGGAGCGAGTTACGTCTTTGTTGATACGGTTTGCCAGACAGGAAGCCACCTGTTGGAGAGTATCAGCAGGGCAAAACAGCACCATAAGAATGTCGCCGGAGCAATATTCATTACCATCAACGATATGATGCCTGAGGATAGCAAGAGAAAACGGTTTCAAATCATCGACGATATGAAGAACGAGGAGCGCCTTATTTACTGTTACGATATAAGCTATTTATACGAAAACCTGTCCCCAGCCTATATGATGGCGGTTGGCTCCGTGGATACACCAAACAGTGACTAACTGTCTTTGCCTTAAATGTCATTCTGAGGAATCCCGATGGAATCGGGATGACGAAGAATCTGAT
>JAZFUA010000074.1:0-4225 GCA_036446975.1 Dehalococcoidales bacterium | reverse complement strand
ATTCGGTTTTGGTTGGCAGGGTTATTATTTGCTAAGGCATTGGATTTAATTTTATAAAACCCTATCCCCCTTAAATCGAAAGTGTAGGTTTCCCACAAAAATAAAATCAACCGGATGAAAACAGAACTCGAGTAATTAGTCGGTTGCCAAACCTGTTTTCTAAGAGTACAATAGCTTAAATACTTTTTAATATAAGGAGTAAATAAAATGGCAATTAATCAGTTACAAGAGCAGTTACTTGAGGACCAGGAAAAAAAGCTAATCGAAGAAATTGAGAAGAAACATGGCAAGACTGTCAGCCAGCTCAGTGAGGAAAGAGAGAAGAGGGTAAGTGATGCCATCCTGTTAAAACTGCCGGACAGGGTACCGGTAACGGTAGGAACAGGTGTCTTTGCAGCCAGGTATGCCGGTTTGACTGCCTCCGCTACCTATTACGACCCTACCGGCTATCGAGAAGCCAGTAAGAAGATGCTTCTTGATTTTGAGCCTGACAACGGTGGCATGGGAGCAGGCAGTTCCGGACCGGTGCTGGAGCTTCTGGACTCAAAACAATACCGCTGGCCCGGGGGTACCCTTCCGGCGGACGGAACCTACCAGTTTGTCGAGGGCGAGTATATGAAAGCAGATGAATACGACTACTTTCTGTCTAACCCGGCTGATTTTATCATCCGTCGTTACCTGCCCCGGACATACGGGATTTTCCAGCAGCTGGCAGACATACCTGCCTTCGAGCATCTGGTTGGTGAAAAAGAACTCGCTGCCATTCTCGGTATGCTCTTCAGGCCTGAGTTCAGGGTACTTGTTACCATTCTCGAGGCCCTCGACCGGCCGGAGTTAAAAGAGCTGATTGAAAAGTTGAACCAGGTGGCCCAGGAACAACAGAAATTAGGGAAAGAGTCTGCTGCCTTCGGCGCCGAGATGGGGCGTCTCGGTTTCCCGTCCGGAGGCGGAAGAGGCGCTGGGAGCAGTGGTAGCACCTTTGCCCCTTTCGATACCATTTCGGACCGTCTCAGGGGTATGCGGGGGGCGATACTCGATATGTACCGCTGTCCCGACAAGATTCTTACCGCCTGTGATACGATTCTGAATTGGGAAATGGGTGCGGCAGTTCCGGCTAAATCTGATGCCAAAGGGAACCCGGTTAGATCCGGTATGCCCCTGCACCGGGGTTCGGATGGATTTATGTCGCTGAAAGATTTTGAGAAGTTCTACTGGCCGACCCTTAAAAAAGCCATCGAAATCAAGATTGATCTGGGGTATATTGTGACTCCGTTTTTCGAGGGTATCTGGGATGACCGTCTCGAATACCTGCTTGATTTCCCCAAGGGAAAACTGGTTTTTCACTGTGAAAAGACAGACATTTTCAAGGCGAAAGAGGTACTGGGTAACCATATGTGTATCCAGGGTGGTGTTCCGCCCACCTTGCTCCAGGCCGGTTCACCTCAGGATGTGGAGGAGCACTGCAAGAAACTCATCAAGGTCGTCGGTAAAGACGGTGGCTTCATTCTGGGTGCGGGTAGCGTTATTGATTCTGCCAAGCCGGAAAACGTTAAGGCGATGGTGGACACTGTCAAGAAGTATGGCTGGTACTAAAAAATAAGGGGTTAAGCCATGAAAAAGAGAGCTTAACCCCTTTACTTCGTTATTTTTAAACAAACCGGAGCTCTATTTTGAAGCTTTCGCATCCCAGCCACCCACGGGAGGCCGGGTGTTGGGCGGGGGCGGGTCAGGCATTCCCAACCTGAAATGTTCGCCGGTTTCTTTCCTCTTCCAGCGCACCCTCTGATTCAGCGGGTGATTGATACTGATAGCCCCTTTTTGCCAGAGGGGGCAGTTATACACGCAGAGTCCGTCATAATAACACTCATCAGGATATAATATGATTGGCGGTTTACCCTTCACAGGATTCGGCACCAGTATATCCATCACGCAAATCTCAACACATATATTGCAGCCATTACAGGTATTCTCATCAAATGTCACCGGGTCTCTGGGGGTTATCGGATTGGGAAACATAGATACCTTTTCTTCACTTATTTCTTCACCCATATAATACCTCCAGTCATTTTAGATTATCCCTCCAGTCGCTTTACAGCCCGCAATGAGCTTCATAGTTCTTTTTCATATCACCGTGGTAATCCAGGGCCAGTTCGCCCGTTTTAACTTTCCCTTCGTCCTGCCGGATTGTTACCCACTTCTGCCACTCGGGAGGGTCGACCTCCGGGTAGTCCAGTCTTAAATGGCCCAGGTGGGCATTGGTGGCTTTTCTTCCCCGGCAGGCTTCCATTATCATCTGGCCGTTGGTCAGGATGTTGAAGACCTCCAGCAACCGAAGAAGTTCATGGGGGTTTCTGGCAAAGGACGAAGCTGCCTCCCCTGCCTCAATCTCGTCGAACCATTTCAAGCCTATTGTAAGTAATTCTTCACTCTTCAGTGCCCCGCAATAGTCCTGCATTACCCGGCATACACCGGCGTTAAGCTCTTTCCAGTGGATACCGTCCTTTCTTTGCAGGGGAGCATAAATACGGGCTTTTTCTGCCTCAACCTGCCTGCGGTCTGTTTCCGGTTCAGCGGCATTGGCCACATAATCAGCCACTCTTCTACCGGCATATCTTCCGGTTGATGCCGCGTAGGCGTGGTCCCCCGAAGCAAATATCTGCGAGCCAGCCGCAAACAGGCCGTCAAGGCTTGTCTTGAGGTCCCAGTCAATAACCAGACCGCCGCCGGATAAGGTGGCAATAGAATAATTCCGCCACTGAGACGGGCCGAGCCCCCCCCAGCCGCCACTATATGATTGAAGCAGGTCTTTATCGGGGTTAAAACCGGCCTGTCCGTAGTGCTGGTAGATCGGTATCATCGTCCTGGCTTCCTGTCCAATCATCAGTCCCCAGAGCGCCCGGCGCTCAATATCCGGCATCCCCGGCAGGTCGGAATAAATGGGCAGGGCAAATTCACCGTCTTTCACCCGTTGTTGCCAGTCGGGAATCAGGGAGGGGGCTTTATAATCATAGCCAACTCCCAGGTCAACCAGAAAATACTTCTGTCCCGGGGCCGGTTTATAGCGGTCGTAATAATTGTTAAGAACGTTACCGTCCCGGTCAACCCAGGGGATTTCTTTGCCATTGGCATCAATCATGGAGCAGGCAAACCAGGTATTGGCAGTATTGCCGACACCATACTGGGGATAGCCGTAAGGGCCGCCACCCCCGGGCGAGGAATGCTCCACCTGGGCAAATTCGGCGCCGGCTTTCCAAGCCATCGCATGGCCGTCTCCGGAGGCGGTTCCGGGGCGGTGAGTAGTAACAAGCCCTTTCAGTTCGGTGGAAAATATCCACTGCCGCTGAGGTAAAAACATGCTTAGAACAGATGCTTTACCTTTGAAAATGTAAAATTCGCCGCTACGGGTATGCACTCCCGTAGCCCCAACCACCGCGGCTCCCTGCCTGCCTCCTTTATTAAGCAGACTGGTTATCATAATGTGGTCGTATATTTTGACACCGAGTCGGCGGCATTCGTTATAGAGCGAGGTTTTTACACTTGAGCCCCAGACCCGGGCGCAGTATTTGGCTGTGTAATCATAAGCAAAAAGGAGCTTTGTTTTTTCGTCCCTGAACTCAGCCCCTTTAAATTCATCATCGGAATCTCTTATCTTCATTCCCATCTGCTCCATCTCAAGCAGACAGTCATAGCTCTCCCGGGAGGTAATGTACTGGCTGATGGCGCTCCGCCAGCCGCGATGGACATTAATCATTGCCTCTGAAAACTCTTCCGGGGAAATCCTGCTGGCCGGATTGGTTACCACCGCATGCCAGTGGTCAACCCCGGAACCCCCGGCCCCGCTGGTTTTGGTGGCTCCCTTATCAACCAGTACAACTCTGGCGCCTTTCCTTGCGGCGCTTATGGCCGTCCAGCATCCGGCAATACCCCCGCCCAGAACAAGCACGTCACAGCTTACCTCATTCTCTTTGCCGTAGTTCACCGGATAAGGCCAGGCGGGAGCGCTATCGGATATTAATTCTTCATAATGCATTTTCTCGCCTCCTTAATAAGTTAAGCAAGTTATCTATTTATGGAATTTGCTAAAGTGTGTCATTTATGGTCTGCTTTGTCAATCTAGGAAAGTAATTGCTCTGTTTGCGTTTGGATGGTTTAATCGTTGCTGGAAACCTGTTTCCTCGGTTCAGGTGAACCTCACCCCCTTAATCCCCCATTCACTTTTTAAGGG
>JAZFUA010000073.1:0-2715 GCA_036446975.1 Dehalococcoidales bacterium | reverse complement strand
TAATAAAAATCGTTCCGGCACAGAGGCAGTACCCTGCAAGGAATACGAAAATCAGACTAAGGTACTACAGATGAAAAAGGTAAATGTAAAAGTTAGCGGCAGCAACTATGATATCCTCATAGGTTCAGGTTTGCTTATGCAGACTGTTGCTTTACTAAAAGAAATCGGTTTCAGCGATAAAGCAGTAATCGTCACCGACCCAACAGTGAAAAAACTATACGGCGAAGACCTGAAGCAAAGGCTTATTGACAGTGGCTTTGATGTGCTTCTTATAGAAGTTCCTGAGGGAGAGGAGCAAAAATCGCTGGAGACGGCGGGCAGACTCTACCAGGAATTAACTGACTTCTACGCTGAAAGGGCAACGCCTGTGCTCGCCCTGGGTGGCGGGGTTATCGGTGACCTGACCGGCTTTGTGGCCGCTACCTATATGCGGGGAGTCCCCCTGATACAGATACCGACAACCCTGCTGTCACAGGGTGACAGCAGCATTGGTGGTAAGGTGGCAATAAATCATGGCCGGCTTAAAAACAAGGTTGGGGCTTTCTATCATCCCAAGCTGACTATCTCCGACATAAACACCCTGAAAACCCTTCCTCCCAGGGAGTTCAGTGACGGACTGGCCGAAATAATAAAGCACGGGGTAATTCTGGATGAGGAATTCTTCAGCTATCTTGAAAATAACTTTGATAAAGCAAAGTCATTCGACGACAATGTACTGGAGGAAATTGTCTCCCGTTCGGCCGAAATTAAAGCCGGAGTAGTGGAGAAAGACGAACTGGATTTAGGGCTGAGAAATATCCTGAACTACGGCCATACGGTTGGACACGCCATTGAATCCGTTTCGGGACTTAAAATCTGGCACGGCGAGGCAGTGGCTATCGGGATGCTGGCGGAAGCCAGAATCTCAAGCAAGCTGGGTATACTGGCTAACAACCAGGTGAGCAGGCTGAAGACAGCCCTCACCAAGGCTGGCCTACCGATAGAAATCCCTGACCTCCAGACGGAAAAGTTAATCGAAGCTATGAAGCACGACAAAAAGATAACGCATGGCAAAATAAGGTTTGTTTTACCTGAACGAATAGGCGAGGTATTCATCACTGACGAAGTAAGCCCGGCAGTAGTAGAAGAGGTTTTACTGAACCGCAATGAATAAGCCAAGAATTTGCGCTGTAATTGTGAATAATGACCCTGAGGCAATAAAGAACACCGAGCCTCTGGCGGACCTTTTCGAGCTTAGAATAGACCTTATCGGTAATGACTGGCAGCAACTGGCCAAGCAGATTAAAAAACCCTGGATTGCCACCAACCGGACTATAGATGAGGGGGGTAAATGGCAGGGAAATGAGGCCAGACGGATAGAGGGACTACTCCAGGCGATTGAACTGGGAGCGGATATGGTGGATGTCGAATTCAGGACGAAGAACCTGAAGAATATCGTTCCCCTGGTTAAAAAGAGAGTAAAATGTATTCTCTCATTTCACGACCTGGAGAAAACTCTTCCCCTGAATGAAATGAGGAAAATAGTCCAAAAGCAACTGGCAGCCGGGGCGGATATATGCAAGGTAGTTACTACCGCCCGGGGAGTAGAAGATAATTTAGCTGTCCTGGAGCTAATATCCGAGTTCCCTGAAGATAAAATAATCGCCTTTGCAATGGGGCAAGCAGGACAAATCAGCCGGGTTCTTAGTCCGCTGGTTGGCGCCGATTTCACCTACGCCTCAATTGAAAGAGGCAAAGAATCAGCTCCGGGGCAGATAACGGTGGAAGAACTACTGAAAATCTATCAACTAATGTGAGGACAAAAGCAGAATGATATCAGGAAAAACAAGGGTCTGCGGGTTAATCGGCGACCCGGTAGAGCACACCATGTCACCGGCAATGCACAACGCCGCCTTTCAGGAGGTAGGGCTGGACTATGTATACCTGCCCTTCAGGGTAGAGGGGGGGGAGCTTAGTGAGGCCATAAAGGGGATGAGAGCCCTGAATATGAGGGGCCTGAATGTTACCATCCCTCATAAAGTCGCTGTCCTCCAGTTACTGGACAAATTAGACCCCCTGGCAGAGAAGATTAGCGCCGTTAACACAATTGTTAATGATGACGGAGTTTTAACCGGGTACAACACGGACGCTACCGGATTTCTGCGGCCTCTGCTGGAAAAAGGAATTGAGCCGAAAGGTAAAAATATTGCCATCCTGGGGGCCGGAGGCGCCTCAAGGGCGGTCTCCTTTATCTTGGCCGACAGAGGCGCCAACCTGGTTATTTTCAATCGACGGGAAGAACTGGACTGGGCAGAAGCACTGGCCAGCCGGATTTCGGAAACATTTAATATTAAAGTTGAAGCCTCGGAACTGACCGGGGATAATCTAAACGGAGTGATGGAGAAAACCGATATCCTGGTCAATGCTACCAGTGTGGGAATGAGTCCGGCTATCGATAAAACTCCCGTTAACGCCGTCCTGTTCAGGCCGGGGCTGATTGTTTATGATGTTATTTATAATCCGGTGAAAACCAGGTTTTTAACTGAAGCTGAAGCAGCCGGCTCAGTAATCCTGGGCGGTATTGATATGCTGGTCTGGCAGGGAGCACTGGCTTTCGAGATATGGACCGGTCTGAAAGCACCGGTCAAATTAATGAAGGAAGAAGCGATAAAGCTACTATAAAAAAATGAAAACTAACATTGCCCTGATAGGGTTTATGGGAACGGGCAAAACCGC
>JAZFUA010000072.1:0-3460 GCA_036446975.1 Dehalococcoidales bacterium | reverse complement strand
TTGACTGCCTGGGCGAAAACAAATATGATATTGTGCTGCTGGACCTTGGACTGCCGGATAGTCCCCAGAGTTCTGTCAGCTTTACCCGAGTTCAATCCGCCGCGCCAACCCACCCTATTATCATTCTGACCGGTCTTGATGACGAGACTTTTGCTGTGACCACGGTGAGGAGGGGGGCGCAGGACTACCTGATTAAAGGCAGAATAGATACTGACACATTGGTAAGGACGATACGCTACGCCATCGCTCGTAAACTCGGTGGTGATAAGCGGTTTACCCTTTCTGAACTTGGCCAATATGACGGCAAAGATGGTAGAGCAGCCTACATCGCCTACAATGGTAAGGTCTATGATGCTACTCGCAGCCAACTATGGAAGGACGGGGGGCATATGGGGCTGCATGTCGCGGGTTCCGACCTGACCAATGTGTTTGCAAATGCTCCTCACGGTGAAGATAAGCTGGCCAACCTGCCAATTATTGGCACCCTGGTCAAGGAAGAAACACTCGGACAGCAACTGCTTAGGAGGATAGACAACCTGCACCCTCACGCGACTTTTGTTCACTTATCTATTGCCTACGCGCTCCTTGCTCCATTTGCCTTCATTGGCTGGATGATTAACGGCCAAGCGGTCTTTGACCAGATTACTTTATATCTTCTCGTCTTAGGGCTGATTACCGTACCACTGAGTTTCCTGACCGGGGTTATCAGCTGGATATTGAGGTACGAAACCAAAGCCGCCAGAACGTTTAACCTCAAAATTGGTTTTGGCATACTCCTTTTTTTCACCATTTTAGGCACCTATCTCTGGAGGATAACCGGGCCAGGTACGGTTCTGAGTCAGCCGGGAAGCTATTTTTACCTGACTTTTCTTTTCATTCAACTTGCCCTGGCATTCACATCTGATTTCGTTGGTAAAAAGATTGTGTACTCATAATCACCGGCGGTTGAGTGTAAATTACTCGGATACTTCCTCATCGGGTTGCTCGGCGTACCACTTAGAGTAGTTTTTACGGGCATAAGATGAGGAGACTTTACCGTCAATCATAGCGCCTAAAGACTCTTCGAATCCCTGGTGCAGCACAGTCAAATAGAAATGCACCAGGAACATAAACGAGATGACAATGAAAGCCAGCCCATGTGTGAGTGATATCCACTGATATAACTCCCGCGGCATTTTAAACTGAAAAAACCACATCAAAATACCGGTTATTATGAATATCGTTCCGCACACAGTCACCACAAGCTGCCACAATTTCTGGTCCCCGTTAATATAGCCCTGTGGGGGCATTTGAGTCCTGCGGCCAAAGTAAAAACTTGCGGCCCCCCGAAGCCATGACCGGGCGTCTCCATCCCAGCTGAATGCTTCTTTCAGAAAATTCAAAACCGCCCTGGGGTCAAAAAGAGTGTAGACGAGGGGCATAATGGCGAAGGATACGGCTGATATTTTATGGATTATCCTAATTGGCTGCCCACCACTTACACTTGTCAGATCAAAAAACATGATTGACCCGGTGATGAGTAGAACGGCAAACGAGGCCGCCTGAAGCCAGTGAATCAGGATGACCCGCTTTCTGAAACGCTCAACGGTTCGTTGTTCCATAACTAATTTACGGTGCCTTTCCTATTGGTTATGAATAAGATGGTGGTGATGCCGGTTAAAGCAACCAGCAATGTCCCTACACCCAGCCGTCTCAAGCCATCGCGGACTTTGTCCGTTGTCTTCAGGGCATTACTATCGCTATGACATCGGCTGCAATCAAATGAAGCCTTTTTGTCGTGCAGGGCAGAAACGGTGTCATATATGGGTACGGCAGAATGACATTGCAAGCAAACGGTTTGTACCTCGGTTACCTGAGGGGGGCTCATTATCCTGTTGTCAATAAGCAGATTGGCCGCTAAAATAATCCCAACAATCGCCAGAATGAGTATAGCTGCCTTGATTCTCATTTACCCACGCCATTTCTGGTCTGTGGATCCAGGGTGGGAGGAAGTTTCACTTTTTGAAGCCAAAAATCTACTAGGCTGCGTATTATTTCAGTCATACCAAACAGGTCACGAGGTTTGACCAGGTAGCAATTAGCATGCAAGTCATAGCAGGTGGAAATATCATGGGGCGAATCAGAACTGGAAAAAATAATTACCGGTGTAAGTGCCAGAGCTGGGTCAGATTTTATTTCCGCCAGCACGAGCCTCCCATCTTTGCGGGGGAGATTGAGGTCCATTATAATAATCGCTGGTTTTAAAGCGTCATCAAACGGAGGTTCCTTATGAAGGTACTTCATTGCCTCAACTCCATCCTGGACATGGCGAATTTCCGGGTGAATATCGGTTTCTGCCAGAGCCTGGGTAATTAACATGACATCGCCCGGATTATCCTCCACCAGTAAAATATCTACTCTCCTGCTATTCACCATCTTGCTCGCTTTTTGGTTCTATGGGGATGCTGAAATAAAACGTGGAGCCCTCTCCAGGCTGAGATTCCACCCAGATTTGCCCTCCATGACGCTGAACTATCTTCTTGGTTACCGCCAGACCTACCCCGGTGCCCGGATATTTATCCTGGGGATGCAGCCTTTTGAAGAGATCGAACATACGGTCAAATAGCTCCGGGTCGATACCGATGCCGTTATCCTTTACTGAAAATATCCATTTCTCGCCTTCCTGCCTGGCGGAAATATGAATAGCTGGAGACTCGCCTTCAATAAATTTAATGGCGTTGCCGATCAGGTTCTGCATGACCTGTCCCATCTGAGAGTAATCGGCGCCGATTACCGGCAGCGGATCATGAGTGATTTTGGCTTTGGCTTCTTCAGCGGCCACTTTAAGATTAACCTGAGTATCTCGTAGTATTTTTTCCATTTCCACCGGCTCAAAAGGTGAAGTGCGGGTTGTGACCCTGGAATAGGTCAGAATATCATCAATTAACGTCTGCATACGGTTTGCGCCGTCAACAATAAACTGAATATATTCGTCAGCGGTTTGGTCCAGCTTATCTTTGTAGCGCTTGTCCAGAGCCTGGGCGAAACTGGTCATCATCCTCAACGGTTCTCTTAAATCGTGGGAAGTAACGTAGGCAAACTGCTCCAGTTCTTCATTGGAACGGCTCAGCTCCTCCTGATAGTTAAGCATGTAATCGTAATAAGCCTTAACCTGGAGCAGGGAACTTACCCTGGCCTTCAACTCAGTCTTATCGACAGGTTTGGTTAAGAAATCATTGGCCCCCGCTTCCAGCGCTTTGACCCGGTCCTCCACTCCATGCAGGGCTGTTACCATGACTATGGGTATGATTTTAGTTTCCTCATCCTCTTTCAACCGTCTGGCCACTTCAAAGCCATCCATTTTAGGCATAATGATGTCAAGCAATATAATATCAGGCGGCGTTTCGTTTACCTTTTCGAGAGCCTCCATCCCATTCCGGGCAGTATTTACTTCATAACCAAGGGGAATCAATAAGGCTTC
>JAZFUA010000071.1:0-3516 GCA_036446975.1 Dehalococcoidales bacterium | reverse complement strand
AGCGTACCCTACGGCGATATCAGCCGTGTTTTTCATTATCAGCAAACAATACTCGATGCCGTTTCTGGTTCGCAAAGGCTGCGTGATTTCTTTGCTTCTGGCCCTTATGCTTTAATCTTCTCCGTGCATCGCACACCGGATTGGCAAGATATACATCAAGGATTTATATCCAAACCCTGGGCACGTCAGGGCTTTATTTTCGGTGAGCTAATAATTTCGAGTATTTCTTCAATCAGAAATAAGGTGAAAGAATTGGACTGCCTGTATCTGGTGCGTTTTGGGCACGGCAGGATTTACCCCCAGGTTGATGTTTACGATTGGTTTACCAGCCAGGATTGGTTTCCCGGATTTAAAGATTTGCATGACAGAGCAATTGACGAGCTAATATGCCAGGATAGTATCGGTAAGGAAGAAGCCGAAGAGGTTTTCAGGCAAGCGTTTTCGCCTTACTTAGGCCGATTATTTAGTCGTTTGGCATCACAGAATCAGCAGCCTTCCAGACTGGGAATAATCCCCCGAATTAAACTATTCGCTTCCGGGATACCGGGTGTAGAAGCAGCATATGGTCTAATTATGTCACGGTTACGGAGAAAAACCCAGGTCAACCTGCTGCCATCGCTATTAAGTCCTTCTTCACCGTACAACGAAAGTTTTATGCCGGTTTACCGGGCTATTACGAATCTGGTAAAAAAAACGGGTCAAACAGGCTTATGATTATTTCCAGGACACCGCTACGAATCAGCTTTGCCGGAGGAGGTTCTGATTTAAGGGCTTATTATCAGAGCGGTTTCGGCTCTGTCTTAAGTACGGCAATCGATAGAGCAATGTATGTAACGGTTAACAAGACTTTCGACCATCATTTCCGGGTGATTTACTCAAAGGTCGAGTATGTGGAGAATATTGACGATATCGAGCACAATCTCGCCAGGGAGTCTTTAAAACTGGTAGGCATTACCGAAGGGGGGCTGGATATCGGCTATATTGGAGATATGCTGCCGGCTCACGCCGGTTCGGGACTGGGCGCATCGAGCAGCCTGACTGTCGGCATATTGAATGCCCTCCATACCTTGAAGGGGGCCAGGGTATCTGCCGAGACCCTGGCGAGGGAAGCCTGCCAGATTGAAATTGAAATACTAGGTCGTCCCATCGGGAAACAGGACCAGTATTCGGCAGCATATGGAGGTTTAAACTACATATGCTTTAACAATGATGATAGCGTGGTAGTGGAACCGGTGGACTGCCAGCGGGAGACCCTAAATAAATTATCGGGTAACCTGATGATGTTTTATACCAACCTGAATACAAAGTCGGATACAATTCTGTCCGAGCAGAACGAGAAAACGCCCGAGAACCTGCCGGTACTGGATAAAATGGTCGAATTGTCCGTTGAACTCCGCCGGGCACTTAATAACAATGACCTTTCCGGGTTTGGCGATGTACTTCACCAGGGATGGATCTATAAACAGCAGCTGGCCGCTGAAATCACCAATCCCCTGATAAACGAATATTATGAGGAAGCCAGGAAAGCAGGGGCAATCGGGGGGAAGATTCTGGGCTCCGGCGGCGGTGGTTTCCTCTTGCTCTACTGTGAGGAAAACAATCAGGTGAAGGTCAGGGAGACGCTGTCGAACCTCCGAGAGGCGGACTTCAAATTTGAACCCGCAGGCAGTAAAATAGTGTATAACAGAGATTAAACTGATTTGGGAGATAAAAGATGAGTGAAGCAGGAAAAATTTACGCCAGAGAATACCTGAAGGAAACAAAGGAATTACTGGAATCAATCGAGGAAGACCTTATCAATAGGGTCGAAAAGCTGGCATCCATACTGGCTGAAGCCAGGAAGAACAAAAAGATGATTTTTACCATGGGCAATGGCGGCAGCGCTACCACAGCATCCCATTTCGCCGAAGACCTGGCCAAAGGAACGATTACTGAAGGTCTGCCCAGGTTTAGAGTTTTTGGCCTGACAGACAGTATTCCCAGTATGCTGGCCTGGGCGAATGATTCCTGCTATGAAGATATTTTTATCGAGCAATTGAAAAATTTAATGGAGCCGGGTGATATCGTCATTGGCATCAGCGGCAGCGGTAATTCCATGAATGTTATACGGGCCATCGAATATGCCAATGACAATGGCGGGGTAACGGTGGGCATTTCCGGATACGACGGGGGTAAACTGCTGAAGAGCGCCCGGGAGAATATCCATGTGCCGAGCTTCGATATGCAGAAAGTAGAGGACATCCACCTGCTGGTCTTACACATGCTGTTTCGTTTACTCAGGGATGTCGGTTGAATATCGGAACAGCGTCATTAACCGGATACGAGAAATAATATGAATGTTCTGTTAACCGGAAATAACGGCTATATCGGTTCGATGCTGACCGGCCTGCTGCTGGAAAAAGGCTACCAGGTAACCGGCCTTGATACCAGCTATTACCTGGGATGTGAATTCAGCGAGTCCGATTACCCTCAACTAAAGCAGATTGATAAAGATGTCAGAAGGGTAGGAAAAGAAGATCTGGATGGTGTGGAGGCAATCATTCACCTGGCGGCTTTGTCTAACGACCCGCTCGGGGCTTTTGATGCCAGATTAACAAATGACATTAACTATCTGGCTACGGTAAGGCTGGCTAACCTGGCTAAAGAAGCGGGGGTCAGGCGATTCTTATACGCTTCCTCCTGCAGCATGTACGGCATAGCCGGAGAAGATGCGGTGACTGAAGATTCCCCCCTCTCCCCGGTTACCGAATACGCCATCTCCAAGGTGAAGTCCGAGGAAGCGCTGAGCGAGATGGCGAACGCTAGTTTCTCACCTGTGTTTCTGCGGGCCAGCACCGCTTACGGTGTCGCCCCTTTACTCCGCTGCGACCTTGTTATCAATAACCTGACCGGCTGGGCATATACCACCGGTAAAATCAGAATCATGAGCGACGGCACTCCCTGGCGCCCGACTGTCCATGTCGAAGACCTGGGTCGGGCATATATTGCCTGTCTGGAAGCGCCGGTTGAGGCAATACATAACCAGGCTTTTAATGTGGGACAGAACCGGGAGAATTACCAGATAAAAGATATGGCCGAGGTAGTGAAGAGTATCGTACCCGACTGTGAAATCGAATACACTTACGAGCACGGCTCGGACTCGAGGACCTATAAAGTCAGTTTCGACAAGATTACTACCAGGTTGCAGGGATATTTTAATCCTCAATGGGACATTGAGAAGGGTGTGGGGCAGTTGTACGAAGCCTATAAAGCCCACGGCCTGACCCTGGAGGAGTTTACCGGAAACAGGTATATCAGGCTGAACCAGCTGAAAATCCTGGTAAATGAACAAAAACTCGATAGCGACCTGTTCTGGAGAGGACAAGTGGGGTGACAGGCATCAAACAAGCGGTTATCCTGGCAGGCGGTGAAGGGACTCGTCTGAGACCCCTGACCAATAGCCTGCCGAAGCCGATGGCCCCGGTAAACAACCGCCCTTTCCTTGAATATTTGGTGGATATGCTTAAGGAAAACGGG
>JAZFUA010000070.1:0-6210 GCA_036446975.1 Dehalococcoidales bacterium | reverse complement strand
GGTGAATTTCGTTCCAATCGAGTTAAAAAAACCTGATGGGCAATAAGAATAAGATAGGCTCTAAAAAGCATAATCTTGAAGCAAATAAGAGGGGAGTTTGAGGGACGAAGCCACCTTTCCAATTTCCCCCTTTATTAAAGGGGGACTAAGGGGGATTTACAACAAATGAAAATAGCTTTCATCGGTGGCGGCAATATGGGCGAGGCAATGCTCTCCTCCATTCTGGAAAAGGGTTTGGCATCAGCCCGGGATATTACTGTCGGTGATTTCAGTGAAGAACGCCGCCAGCAGCTCGATAAAAAATACGGCGTTACTGTAACCGGCGATAACCTTCGGGCGATTGATGGAGCCGATGTGGTGATTCTTGCCATCAAACCCCAGAACCTGCCCCAGGCCCTGACTGAATTAAAAGGGCATCTTTTACCCGGGCAAATGGTATTATCTATTATTGCTGGCGCAACCATTAAAACCCTTTATGAAGGTCTGATTCACAAAAATATTGTCCGGGTGATGCCCAATACCCCGGCCCAGATTGGGGAAGGAATGAGTGTCTGGACCGCCACGGCAGAAGTAACCGGGCAACAGAAAGAGATAGCCGGTTCCATCCTCAGGGCTATCGGCAGAGAAATTTATGTTGATGATGAAAAATACCTGGACATGGCTACCGCATTGAGCGGTAGCGGCCCGGCTTATTTCTTCCTCTTTATTGAAGCTCTGGTGGAGGCTGGGGTGCAAATCGGCCTTACCCCCGATATGGCCCAGGAACTGGCCCTGCAGACAATGCTTGGTTCGGGACGGCTTATCCGGGAGTCAGGTAAATCGCCTGCCGAGCTGCGTATAATGGTAACCTCCCCCGGAGGCACCACTGCAGAAGCCCTGGATGAGTTTGAAAAGGGAGGATTTACCAATTTAGTTGCGCAGGCGGTTCGGGCAGCTTATAATAAAGCCAGAATACTTGGCGGTGAGCAAAAATGAGTTTTATTTTTAGATTTCTGGAACTTCTCCTGAGCGTGTTGACCCTGACTATTTTCTTCAGGACGCTCTTGTCCTGGGTGTCGTTGGGGCAGACTAATATGCTGACCCGGCTGCTGTTTCAGATTACCGAGCCGATGCTGGCGCCACTCCGCCGCATTATCCCCAGGATAGGGGCGCTGGATCTCTCTCCGCTGGCAGCCGTAATAATATTACAGGTAATTTCCACCCTGATTTCCCGGTTGTAGCTATAATTCGACTTCGCATATTGTAAAACTTCTTTCTTAACCAACTCAGGTAACCGAACTGGTACTGAAATGCTCCCTGATGTTTAGTGCGTTCAGTATTGACAAAACATACCATATTTATTAAAATAGATTAGGTAAGCATTAATTGGGTTTGAGAGCTGTGATATGACTAGCCAGCGACAACCGGAAGAAAAGCAGTTTGCAGAAGAAGTCGGCATCTTCTTTGAACAGACCGGCATGCCACGCATGGCTGGCCGTACTCTCGGCTGGCTGATGATTTCCGACCCGCCTCACCAGACCACCGGTGAGTTAACAGAAGCGCTGCAAGCCAGCAAAGGCTCAATCAGCACTATGACCCGATACCTTATCCGGATTGGAATAATCGAGCGGATTAGCCTGCCGGGTCAACGGCGTGACTATTTCCGTATCAAGGTTGGAGCCTGGCATCAGATGCTTAAAGACAGTCTGGCCCAGATAACAGTTTTTCGGCAGTTTACTGAACGAGGACTCGAATTAATTGAGGACAAAGCTCACTTTAACCGCCAGTGGCTTGAAGAAATGCGTGATATGTACGCCTTTTTTGAACGGGAATTCCCGCTTCTCCTGGACCGTTGGGAACAGGAATTCCAGAAAAACAGGCGCCAGTCGGGTGATGGTAAGAAATAGTTATGACATGGAGGCTCTAAGGTGAAAAATCGGCTGATAATAACCGGGTTAATTCTGTCTCTGGTTTTAGTTGGCGCAACCGGATGTAATCCATTTGGGGGAGAGGCGGAGGATACAGGGAAAATGGCCACCGTAGTCCGGGGTGATTTGACTATCACGGTGAGCGGCAGCGGTAACTTGGAGGTGGCTGATGATGTGAAATTAGCCTTTGGCGTTGGTGGCAGGATAGATAAGCTGCTTGTTGAGGAAGGTGATGAGGTCAGCCAGGGGGACGTGATTGCCATGCTGGAGACTGATGCCCTGGAGCTGACTCTGAATCAGCTAACCCTGGCTTACGCTCAGGCAGAAGTAGCCGTAACCGAAGCTGAAATAACCGTGATTCAATATGAAGCAGCCGTAACCCAGGCTGAAGTAACCCTGAAAAATGCTGAAATTAGTCTGGAACAAACCATCAAAACATCTACCCTGACGGACATAAAAATTGCAGAAGCTGCCATGGATACGGCTAAAAGAGATTTGGATGATGCTTTGATTGTACTGTCCAAGTATGACGAGGACACTCCCGGTTATGGGGCATATCAAAAGACAGTCGTCCAAACCCAGGCAAGGTATCAGACGGCTAAAGACAGGTACGACGCTATGCTGTCAGGCTTTGGCACCAAGGAAGTCCTCGCCAAGCAGCAACAGGTAGATACCTCCGGACAAAGCCTGGAAGTAGCCCGGCAGTCCCTTGAACTGGCCAAACTTGCTCCCGAACTTGCCCGGCAATCGCTGGCACTGGCCATGCAGTCCCTGGAAAATGCCCGGAACCAGCTTGATAAAGCAACTATCACCCTTCCTTTTGACGGTGCAATCGCCAGTGTCTATGTTGACGAAGGCGATACCATCCTGGCGACGACTTCAATCGTTCACCTGATAGAACCCGGCCGGATGGAATTAAAAGTCCAGGTGGATGAAATAGACATACCTGAGATGAAACTGGGGCAAAAAGCCATCATTGATGTAGATGCTCTGCCGGACCTCCTCTTGGAAGGTAAGATCAGCTTTATCAGCTTGCTGCCCACCATCGAGGGCGGCGTGATAGTATATGTTGTTACCATTGATTTCGATATTCCCGAAGGTGTCGGCTTAAGAGCCGGTATGAGTGCTTCCACTGACATTATTATAAATGAGCGCAGTAATGTCTTGCTGGTGCCCAACCGGGCAATCAGGCGGGATAGCCGGGGTAATCCTGTAGTCGAGGTCAGTATAGTCGGCGGTGAAAACGAGGAAAGAGCTGTAACCATCGGCATCAGTGACTCCTTTCAGACCGAGATTATCAGCGGTCTTGAAGCAGATGAAGTAGTGGTGGAAAAATAAGCCGGAGCCGGATGGGCTGATAATTTTTGCAGGGTTTATAAGATGATTGAACTGGAAAATGTAACCAAAACATACCAGATGGGCAAGGTCGAGATACATGCTCTCAGGGGAGTGACCTTGACTATTGAGCAGGGAGAGATGGTGTCTATTCTCGGGCCTTCCGGTTCGGGCAAATCTACCCTGATGAATGTCATCGGCTTCCTGGACCAGCTTACTTCGGGGAAGTATTCATTTAAAGGGACGGATATCAGCCAGTTTGATGACAACCAGTTGGCCGTGATGAGAAATGAGCAAATCGGGTTTGTCTTTCAGGACTATAACCTGCTCTCCCGGTTCAGTGCCCTGGTCAATGTTGAATTGCCCCTTGTCTACGCCAGTGGCAGCAACAAACATAAACGGGCGCTGGAGGCACTGGAGCGAGTCGGTTTAGCCGAAAGGGCCAACCACAAACCCACTGAACTATCCGGTGGCGAGCAGCAACGGGTGGCAATTGCCCGGGCATTGGTCAATAATCCGGCAATCGTCCTGGCCGATGAACCCACCGGTAACCTGGATAGCGCTGTTACCAGGGAAATACTATCGGTATTCCACGGGCTGAATCAAGAGGGCATTACTGTAATCATTGTCACTCATGAAATGGATGTTGCCGACCAGACAAAACGCCAGATTCGGGTCCTTGACGGGCAAATTGTAAGTGATGAAAAGGTGGCTAAAACAAGCAAATAGTGCTTGATCTTTGATGAGGGTTATCTATGAAGCTTATCGTCTTCTTTGACATTGCTATAAAATCAATCCTGGCTACCAAGTTGCGCTCGGCCCTTACCATGCTGGGTATGATAATCGGGGTTGGCTCCGTTATTGTTCTGATGTCGGTGGGGGCGGGTCTCCAAAATTATATTACCTCTACTTTTGAAGAGATGGGCTCCAACCTGCTCTTTGTGTCGCCGGCCAATCCGGACGCGCCTGGAATCGCCGCAATGGCTCCCGGCTATGCTACTGCCAGTCTTACTATGGATGACGCTGAGGCCATGCGTGACATCCGCTCGGTGATAGCCGTAAACCCGACCAACGAGAGCTTTGTTAAGCTGATTGTCGGTAATGAAAGCGTAAGCGTGATGATAGAGGGGACCACTCCCGAATTTCAACAATTGTATAATTTTAAGATAGCCTCAGGGAGGTATATTTCTGAGATAGATATAGCCAGGCGGGCTATGGTGGTGGTGTTGGGGAGCAAAACCGCTAAAGATCTGTTTGGTAGCGATGACGCTGTCGGTCATCGGGTTAAAATGAGGGAAAAACGGTTTAGCGTGATTGGTGTTTTGGAGCCCAGGGGTATGTCATCTTTCGGGTTCAGTTGGGATGAGATGGTGATAACACCGATAACCACCTTTCAGGTCCGGCTGTTCTCCCAGACGACGCCCAGCGGGGAAGACGCTGTACAGTCAATTGTCGTACAGGCAGCCAGCGGCGATGTGATGGACGAGGTAATAGAAGGTATCGAAACCATCCTGAGGAAGCGTCACCGCATCGGTGCCGATGAAGATGATGACTTCGCCGTTATGAGCCTGGAGCAGATGCTCGGGATATTTCAGACCATCACGATAGCTTTGACTGTATTTCTGGGGCTGATTGGCAGCATTTCCCTGCTCGTCGGCAGTATCGGTATTATGAACATTATGCTGGTTTCAGTAACCGAGCGCACCCGGGAGATTGGCCTGCGCAAGGCGATAGGGGCCAAGAGACGGGACATTCTAATGCAGTTTCTGCTGGAAGCCGCCATGTTGAGCCTGTCGGGAGGTGCCATCGGCCTGATTGGTGCCTGGTTAATTGCCTGGGGAATATCTCAGGTAGACCTCGGGGGATTCAGTCTTAATGCCGTAGTTTCACCATTAATTGTCCTGGTGGCCGTCCTGGTCTCGGTTTTTATCGGTCTCGCTTCCGGTATCTACCCGGCAATGAGAGCCGCCAGACTCAACCCCATTGATGCTTTACACTACGGATAACATAATGATAATAGGACGGCTTGAAGGTGCGTAGCCCCTTCAAGAAACCCATAACGCTCCCTCTCCTTTGAAGGAGAGGGAAATAAAGAGGGTAAGGTTAGTAAGAATAATGAACTGGCTGGATATCGGTATTTTAGTCATTATAACTGTGGCAACCTTCACCGGGCTGAGAAGGGGGATTATTAAGGCAGCCTTATCCCTGGCCGGGCTGATAGTTGGTGTAATACTGGCCGGGCGTTTCTATGCCACTCTTGCCGAGAGATTAACCTTCATTCAGCAGGAAAATATCGCCCAGGCCGCTGCTTTTGCCATCATATTCTTCGGGATAATGATAATCGCCGGCGTGCTGGCGGAGGTACTGAAATGGATTACCTCGGTAACCATGCTGGGCTGGGTAAATCATCTTGGCGGGGCTGTTATGGGCCTGGTCCTGGGGTCGATATTATGTGGCGCTCTTCTCACCCTCTGGGTTAATTTTATGACGCCACCTGAAATCGTCAGGGATTCAAGCCTGGCAGGACTCCTGTTAGACCGGTTCCCTGCCGTGCTGGCTTTACTCCCTGACGAATTTGATGCCATACGCTCTTTCTTTCAGTAAAAAGCTAGCCTTGTTATTGCTGGAGATAAAAGGGAATTGACTTTAGCTGGCTGGAGTTTCCCCCGGATGTAGTCCCCTCCACTTTTCAAGCAGCTGCTCCCGGCTTTCCTCGTGGTCCGGGTCGTTGATACAAGCATCTACAGGACAGACTTCTGCGCATCTGGATGAGTCAAAGGAACCCACGCACTCGGAGCATTTATCCGTGTCAATCTCATAAACGGTCTCCCCCTCGGTAATCGCCTGGTTCAAGCATTCCGGTTCGCAGGCTCCACAGCTAATGCATTCATCCGTAATTTTGTAGGCCATACAATATTCCCCCTTACTTTATTATTGGTTGTATTACTTGTCTGAAAAGTCTATACCT
>JAZFUA010000069.1:0-6473 GCA_036446975.1 Dehalococcoidales bacterium | reverse complement strand
GTCTGGGTAATGCAGGTACGCCAGGGAGTGCACTGGCAACTGGTGGATAGCCCGGCCGGAAGGCTGGTAGGTGGGCGGGAACTTACCGCTGATGACATCGTCACCAACTTTAACCGGCTTATCACGGCACCGGATGCCTGGATCGTTCACGGCCAACCGCAAGTGGCTACCACGGCCAGCATCGAAAAAACCGGTCCCTGGGAGGTAACGATCCGGACACCTTCTGATTACCTGACGGCCTTTTCCTGGCTGGTCCAGGGTTCCGGCTTCTTCCGCATCTATCCACCCGAGGTAGTAGAAGAGTACGGCGGCTTTGAAGATTGGCGAAACGCAGTGGGGACGGGCCCCTACATGATAGTTGACTATGTCCCCGGCAGCATAGTTTCCTTTGTCAGGAATCCCAACTACTGGGAGAGAGACCCGTCAGGTCCGGGTGAAGGCAATCAATTACCCTACCCGGATAAATTACGGCAACTGATAATACCGGACATGTCAACCACATACGCTGCCCTTCGCAGTGGAAAGATTGACCTGCAAACCGGAGTCGGATTGATTGATTCGCAAAGCCTGTTCAAGACCAACCCCGAGATTGAGTCCCTCAAATACCTGAGCGCTGGCCCTTGGGCAATCGCTTTCAGGGTAGATTTACCGGGTAAACCTTTAAGCGACCTCAGAGTACGCCGGGCGCTGCTGATGGCAATCGATTTCGACTCGTTCGTCAGGGACTACTACGGTGGTGAAGCTGAAGCAGATGTCTGGCCGGTGAGCAGACAGGTAACCGCCTTGTACCAGTCTATAGACGAGATGCCGGAATCGGTGCAGGAGCTGTACCGCTACGATCCGGAAAAGGCCAAGGAGCTCCTGGCTGAGGCCGGCTACCCCGATGGTTTCAAGACCTCGGTAATTATTGATGGTAATGCTGAGCGAATCGATGAACTCTCAATCTTTAAAGATATGTGGGCCAAGGTGGGCGTTGAGCTTGACATAGATATTAAGGAGTCGGGTAATTATAGTAGAATCCGTGGTGTTGCCCGTGACTTTGAGGATATGCTCTATCGCGCCCGGTACGGGTCATATTCAATCCAGATATACTTCTCCGCTGCCCGGAGCGCGGCCATTAACAACCAGAGTCGGGTCAATGACCCTCCGGGATCAATCCCTTATGTTGAAGACCTCTATAATTCGATGAATGAATACATCTTTACTGACTGGCCCCAGGCTTACGAGCAGCATAAGAAGCTGAAAGAGTTCCTCCTGGAGAATGCCTACCAGGTAACCCGGCCAACACCTTACACCTACAATTTCTGGATGCCCTGGCTGAATAACTACTACGGCCAGGGGACGGGACTTGTCCGATATGCCTGGATAGACGAGGATATGAAGGAATCAATGGGTTACTAGACTGAACCCTACAGAGTAAAGGCGGCATAGACAGATATACAGGAAGCTGGTTGCCCGAGGGATTAAAGCCTCCGGGTAGCCAGTTTCTGCTACTATAATAACAAGTAGTTTCTCCCCATTTAATATGTATCTAATATTCGGTCAAAAGACGGGAAGAAATGTAATGTTATGGAGAACTAAGCGAATGGTTGACAACAACATAAAATAGGAGTAGATTAAGGCTATTATTTTCCATACCAGTTGAATATTCCCAGGCTGATAACATAAATCAGCCTGGTTAACCTAAAAGACATCTATTATCAACTCAAAGGAGGTAATGATGAACAGGAAAATTCTATGGCTGGTGGTTAGTAGCCTGATGGTGCTGTCCCTGGTGATGGCAGCCTGTGGCCCGGCAGAAGAAGAGGGGGAAGAAGAGGGGGAAGTAGCGGAGGAAGAGGTGGTGGAAGATACAGGACCGAAATACGGAGGCACGATTACATACCGCCTGGCGAGCGACCCGGGTAATTTCGACAGTGCCTCGCAACCCCGCGGTGGGGCGTTGGTCGGCACCGTCTATCAGCAATTCATGGGCTCAGACTGGCTCAGGGGACCGGCCGACCAAGGAGTCAGCAACTTTGCCGCCGGCGCCGGCTCAATTGAAGACTCATTTGGGCCTCAGATTGCCGAGAGTTGGGAGATGCCCGAAAAGGGTGTCTGGATACTTAACATTCGCCAGGGAGTACACTGGCAGCCGGTGGACAGTGAAGCCGGAGACCTGATGGGAGGCCGGGAGCTGACAGTGGATGATATCATTTACGGCTTTGACTACCTTTTCAACAGGGATGGCAATTCACCTGAATCCTGGATCGTACGCGGACAGTCAGCAGTGGCAGAGTCGGCAACTATAGAAAAGACCGGCCCCTGGCAGGTAACCATCAGGACTCCTGAAGAAGTCATGACGGCCTTCGCCTGGGTAATCCAGGGAGCTGGTTTTTACCGTGTCTATCCTCCAGAAGTGATCGCCAAATATGGTGACGTGTCAAAGTGGGAGAATGCGGTGGGCACAGGGCCTTATATGCTGCTGGACTATGTCGAAGGCAGTCAATTCCTCTTTGAAAAGAACCCTATATACTGGGAGAAAGATCCGGTGGGTCCGGGTGAAGGCAATCAACTGCCCTACGCCGATACCCTCACGCAACTGATAATACCCGACCTGTCAACCACTTATGCGGCCTTGCGTACCGGCAAGCTTGACTTGCAATCGGCTGTCACGTTAACCGATGCCCAAACCCAGTGGCAGACGACTCCCGAGCTCGAATACCTGCAATATGGAACCGGAATGTACGGAATTGGCATGGCCCAGGATTTTGAAGACAACCCCTACAGCGATTTCAGGGTGCGTCAGGCACTGATGCTGGCCACCGATTTCGAGGCTATCCAGAGAGACTATTACGATGGTGAGGCTGAGATGATTGCCTGGCCGGCAAATCCAAGCCTGATCTTCTACGAGTCATTAGACGAGCTTCCGCAGTCGGTCCAGGAGCTTTACCAGTACAATCCGGAAAGAGCCAAAGAGCTGCTGACTGAAGCCGGTTATCCCGACGGCTTCAAGACCAGCATAATCGTCCAGAGTACGCCTGAACGTATTGATGAACTATCTATTATCAAAGATATGTGGGCGAAGGTGGGAGTTGAAGTGGTGCTGAATATTAAAGAGTCAGGAGCGTACAGAGCATTCACCGGAGCCGGCGTTCCCTACGAGGAGATGCTTTATCGGGTCTTCGGGGGTTCGTATTTTAACATGCATCTGTATCAGGCTTTTACCCGGGGCACTGCGATACTGAACGTAAGTCATATCAACAACCCGCCAGGAACAGACCCCTATCTTGAAGAACTCTTCCTCGAGCAGGAGGAGTACCTTTTCGTAGATATGCCCAGGGTTTACGAAGCGGTCAAGAAGGTTAACCGGTATGTCATGGAAAAAGCCTTCGTTATACCTTTACCGGTACCTTACCGCTACTCTTTCTGGTGGCCCTGGCTGAAGAACTATTACGGTCAGGGGACGGGATTTATCAGGTATGCCTGGATAGACCAGGATATGAAGAAGTCAATGGGTTACTAGGCTGAACCTTACAGAGTAAAGACGGGATAGACAGTTAAACAGGAAGCTGGTTGCCCGGGGGATTTAAAGCCTCCGGGTAGCCAGCTTCTGCTACTAAATTGACAAGTAGTTTCTCCCCATTTAATATGTATCTAATATCCGGTAAAAGACGGAAGGATAGGTAGTGTTATGGAGAAAACAATACCCGTTGATGAAGGAGCTGAAGCTTTTGTTGAGATAATGAACGCCAATAAAGTGGATTATCTCTTTTTAAACCCGGGGACTGACACTTTCCCCATTCAAGAAGCTATATCCAAGTTTAAAGCGCTGGGTAAGCGTACTCCGAAAGTAATCCTCTGCCTCCACGAGTCCGTAGCCCTGGCGGCGGCTCACGGCTACTTCGCAGTTACCGGGCGGCCCCAGGTAGTACTGGTGCATGTGGATATAGGCACTCTGCAAGTGGGGGGAGCCTTACACAATGCCCAGCGGGGGCGCATCGGCATCATCTTCTGCGCCGGACGGGCTCCTTCAACCTATGACCAGAATATAAGAGGCGAACGTTCCGCCGGGATACACTGGATTCAAGAGCAGTTTGACCAGGCTGGTTCGGTACGTAATTATGTAAAATGGGAATATGAGTTACGCAGCGCAGGCAATATCCACCAGGTGAGCCAGGGTAAACCTGCCTTACTGGATGTCAGGCTGGCAAACCCTTATCCTTAGTCCTGTTTATTTTTTCGTAGAAACATAAATAAAGAATAATAGAGGAGAGACTGAAAAATGACTGGTGGCTATATGGGGAAAATTCTGTGGGTGAATCTTTCCACGGGGGAACTTAAAGACGAGGTACCCGATGAAAGCCTCTATAAAGACTATATCGGAGGATACGGCATTGGGGCCAGACTTATTTATAATCGCCAGAAGGCGGGCATAGACCCACTGGGGCCCGAAAATATTTTTGGCCTGATTACCGGCCCGCTCACCGGCACTCCTGTTCCAATGGGATGTCGTTATACCACCGTAGCAAAATCACCCCTGACCGGCGGTTGGGGAGATGCTAACGCCGGGGGTGATTTTGCTCCCTACCTCAAGTTTTCAGGCTACGATGCTGTTTTCTTTACCGGAATATCACCAAAACCGGTTTATCTCTTTATCGATGACGGTAAAGCCGAGTTAAGAGACGCCGCTCATCTGTGGGGGAAGGATACCTATGAGACTGAGGATATGATAAAAGGCGAATTTGGCAAGGGTGTAGAGCTTGTCTGTATCGGCCCTTCCGCAGAGAAACTCTCTCTGATATCCTGCATCATTGGCAACAGAGGTGCCGCGGCGGCGCGCTCCGGCCTGGGAGCGGTAATGGGTTCCAAAAGGCTAAAGGCAGTCGCAGCCAGGGGAAATCAGAAGGTACCCCTGGCTAATCGGGATATGGTCATGAAACTGAGGAAAGAGCACATAGATGAGTTAAAAAAGCCGGGACCGACCGGCGTATCAACTATGGAAAACTTCCATAAGTACGGTACTTCCCGAATGACAGCCAGGTCGGCCCTCAGCGGTGATTCACCGGTCAAAAACTGGGGTGGCGTTGGCATTATCGATTTTCCGGATGTTGAAAGTATAGATCAGGAAGCGGCTATAGCCAATCTGGAAAGTAGATCTGGTTGCTGGCAATGTCCGATTGGTTGTGAAGGCCGTCTAAAGAGAGGGACAGAATACGAGTACCCGGCGGGAACGCGCCGGCCGGAATATGAGACCTATTCTTCCTTCGGTTCACTCTGCCTTAACAATAATTTAGAAGCTATAAACATGGCGAATCACATCTGTAACAGCTACGGATTGGATACTATTTCCGCGGGCAGTGCCATTGCCTTCGCTATGGAATGCTATGAGAACGGTATCATTACCAAAGAGGACACGGACGGCATTGAACTCACCTGGGGCAATCACCGGGCGATGATAGATATGACTATAAAACTGGCCAAGAGGCAAGGCTTCGGGAACATCCTGGCTGACGGGGTAAAGGTAGCTGCCCAAAAAATAGGGAAAGGGTCTGAGCAGTACGCCGTGCATATTGGAGGCCAGGAACTGGGTATGCACGACCCCAAACTGGCAGGTGGGATGCGCTCAGACAGACCCACGGCTGCCCGTTATCAACTGGAAGCCACCCCCGGCCGCCATATGCAAGGCTTTGGCCCCAGCGGGTTCCCGACCCACATCGTCAATGCCAGCGGTGTTTGCCTGATTGGCGGTTTCGGCAGAGCCATGGAACGGATCACAAATTTCATAAACGCTGTGACCGGCTGGGACAACTCAGTGGAAGAAATGCTGAAGGCTGGAGAGAGAATGGCCAATTTAAGGCACGCTTTTAACCTTCGTGAAGGTATTAACCCCCTGGAGTGGAGCGTCCATCCCCGAATAATTGGTGACCCTCCCCAGGAGGAAGGCCCGCTCTCCGGCGTACGGGCGGATATTGAGGCCCAGGCGTACTGGAGCCTGGGGGCTCTGGACTGGGACCGGGTAACCACCAAACCCAGCAAGAAAAAACTGCTGGAACTCGGCCTTGATGATGTGGCCGAGGACCTTTGGCAGGAGACGAATCCACCAACCAGATAACCTGTGTATTAAAGAAGCGATATCAATTGAAGAAGTAAGTGGGAGATATACTGGATTCTAATAAAATAGTGAAAGCCATTATTGTTGGTGTGGCCTCTATTCTACTATTAACTCTCACTTCAACAATAAACAGTCCCCTTTTTGCTAACCAGGGGCCTAAAGCCAGTGCCGCTGAATCTACTCTGCCCGACCTTATTGTCGAATCAATAACCTGGTCACCGGAAAACCCGTTAATAAATGACATTGTAACGATTATAGCCACCGTAAAGAACCAGGGTGAGGGCAAAGCCATTATATCGCGATTTAATTTCCGGGTTGACGGCTCTTTCAAAACTTTTCAATATGTTGACAGACTGGAGGCAGGTGACTCCTTTACCAC
>JAZFUA010000068.1:0-2595 GCA_036446975.1 Dehalococcoidales bacterium | reverse complement strand
AGGGTAGTCCGGGCTACCGACATGCGGACTATATCCTTGGCCTTCCGGGTGGCATCTTCTTTTTCCCGGGAGTGTACCCAGGAGCAATGTTCCCTGATATTGGCCATTTCAAAGAAATACTGATTAATTCCGCCTTCACGAAGGGTGTCCCGGAATAACGGCTCATGTGTCCTGGGGGTACAGGCGGCCACAACCACTCGGTTAAGCCCCTTTTCTCTGATTACATCGGCTATCTGCTGGGCATTATCAGTTGAACAAGCAAAGAGACTTTCCTGAGCGTGGACAACATTGTCCAGGGTAGCAGCATATTCAACTACGGCAGGAACATTTACCACTCTTCCGATATTGGCTCCACAGTGACATACAAAGACCCCTACCCTGGGTTCCTCTCCGGAGACATCCCGCTCCAATGGATATACCCTTTCTATGGCCAGCTTCCCTCGCCGGCTGGCAAGAAGTTGATTGCACTGGGCGGCTGCCCCGCTGGCGGTCATAACCGACTCAGGGATGTCCATTGGACCCTGGAAAGCCCCGCTGACAAATATTCCCGGACGGGAGGTCTCGATAGGGTTAACCGGATTAGTCTTGCAAAATCCGTGAGAATTGAGTTCGATACCGAACTTATCAGCCAGCTCTTCTGCATCTGCAGGCGCGTTCAACCCAACGGATAATACCACCAGGTCGAACTCCTCTTCCTTAACACCCTCATCAGCAGTGGAGTATTTTATGGTTACATTCTTGCTTTCAGGTATCTCTTTCCCTATCGATACATAGCTTCTTATAAACCGGACTCCGGGCAGGCTTTCGGCTCTTTGATAATACCGCTCGAAGTCCTTGCCAAAGGCCCGGATATCGTTATGGAATACAGTAGCTTCAATATCACTGTCATGGTCTTTCGCCAGAATTACCTGCTTCTGGGTATAGGTACAGCATACGGCTGAACAATAGCTGTTCCCGCCGGGGATGACCTGCCTGGAGCCGACGCACTGAATCCAGGCTATTTTCTGCGGATGCTTCCCGTCATAAGGGCGAATCATCTCGCCTTCGTAAGGCCCGGTAGCACACAATATCCGCTCAAATTCAAGACTGGTTATCACGTTTTTTAGCTTGCCATAACCATAGTCGCCCCTTAGTTCAGGGTCGAATACTTCAAAGCCGGCAGACAGGATTATCGCCCCTACCTCTATCTCCACCTTCTCCGGCTTTTGATGAAGGTCTACGGCGTTCTTCTGGCAAACTCCCACGCAAATTTGACACTTCTTATCCTGAAGGTAAAGGCAAAATTCAGGGTCGATATAAGACTTGAGGGGAGTTGCCTGAGGAAAGTAAACATGGGTGGCTTTACTGGTAGATAAGTTCTGGTTGTATTTATCGGGGATCCTGACAGGGCAGTACTCGGCACAAGTGGCGCAACCGGTGCATTTATCTTCCAGAATGTATCTTGGCTTTTTAGTCAGGGTTACCTTGAAGTCTCCCGCTTCCCCTTCTACACGGTCAATTTCAGTAAGGGTCATAATTTCTATATTGGGATGCCGGCTGATTTCATTAAACTTGGGAGACTCGATACACATGGAACAGTCATTGGTGGGGAAGGTCTTGTCAAGCTGGGCCATCTTGCCGCCAACAGCCGGTAATTTCTCAACCAGGTAAACCTTGAAACCCGAATCAGCCAGGTCAAGGGCAGCCTGAATACCGCTGATTCCACTACCGACAACCATAACATCGCCGGTATTTCTTTCCGGGAGTTTATTAACAAGTTGTCCTTCAGCGCGCTCTAATTCCACTTTTCTCCGTTCTTACCAGGTTTTTTCGGTTGCCTAAAGCACTTCCTGGACAATTTCCGTGATGTCTTTGATCTCGATGACATCACTATCCTCCAGAGATAACCTGCTGTCCTCAAAATTAATGATGCAATATGGGCAGGAAGTAACCAGTTCCTCAGCCCCAACCTCCAGGGCTTGTGCTACTCTGAGGTCGGAGAATCTTTCACCCTTGGGAGTGTCCATCCAAATCCTGCCTCCTCCCCCTCCGCAACAGAGACTATCTTCCCGCGAATCAGCCATTTCACTCAGTTCTAAACCGGGTATCTTCGTTAAGACCTCACGGGGTTCGTCATATATGCCATTATGCCGACCCAGGTAACACGGGTCATGATAAGTAATTTTCTTGCCATACTCCCGGGTGAACTCAAGTCTTCCATCATTAATAAGCTGGGATAAATATTGGGAGATATGAACCACCTCAAAGTTGACATTAAATTCAGGATACTCGTTTTTGAAGGTATGGTAGCAATGAGGGGAAGAAACAAGGATTTTATGCACCCCGCTATCGATAAATGTTTTGATATTTTCCCTGGCCAGGCGTTTGTATAATTCCTCATCGCCCGCCTTGCGGATGCTCTCTCCACAGCAATTCTCTTTGGAACCCAGTATCCCAAAATCTACCCCGGCCTTATTAAGAATACTGGCTGTGGCAGCAGCTACCTTTTTTAATCTTGGGTCATAGCAGAGGTAGCAGCCGGGGAAATATAAAATTTCCATCCCCTCGGTAAAGGTTTTTACATTCAGACCTTCGGCCCAATCTCCCCGGGTACTC
>JAZFUA010000067.1:0-4638 GCA_036446975.1 Dehalococcoidales bacterium | reverse complement strand
CCCTCCCTTCAGAGTTGCTGAGTTTGACATAATGTTTGACCGCGGGATAAGTCAGGAAGGTAACATTCTCGACCTTGGTGTTGAGCTGGAGATAATAACTAAGTCTGGTGCTTTTTTCTCTTATGGTGATATTCGCCTGGGGCAAGGTAGGGAGAACGCCAAGCAATATCTGTTCCAAAATCCTGAGCTTGCACAGGAGATTGAACAGAATATCAGAGCCTCAGCTATCACCACTACTCAATTTTAACCGATCACTAGAAATTTTTTAACCTGACAGGTTAATAGCCTAATAAGATAGCGGAAATATGTGGAGCTGAGGCATAAATGGCCTCGGCTTTGTTTGTTATATGGGGCCTGGAGGAGACTGGGAATGAAGAAAATCACTGCCCTTCGAGCCGGAGCGGGCCGGGGGAAGCAGGTAAATGTATTTTTAGATGGCAAGTTTGCTTTCAGACTGGAAGCCTCGGTAGCAGCCAGAGAAGGACTGCAGATTGACCAGACGCTATCAGTCGAACAGATTGAGACCCTTACCAGAACCAACCTTATCAGCCGTTGCTATTATGCCGCTACCCTTTTTCTTAGCTATCGACCCCGCAGTGAGCCTGAGTTAAGAGACAGACTCCACCGTCGCGGTTTTGATGATGATAACATAGAAACAGTAATAACCAGGTTAAAAGAGCAGGGCTTGATTGATGATACCGCTTTTGCCCAATTCTGGAAAGACAACCGGGAATCTTTCAGCCCCCGCAGCCAGTGGCTAACCAGGTTAGAACTGAGGCAAAAAGGGGTAACAGACGAGATTATTGACCAGACGGTCGCTACCATTGATGATGAAGACAGCGCCTACCGGGCAGCCCTGAAGAAAGCCCGCGGTTTACCCGCATCCGACTATCAGAGCTTTCGCCGCCGGCTGGGTGAACATCTCAAGCGTCGTGGCTTTAGCTACGGGGTGATAAATGACACTGTCTTCCGGATATGGCAGGACCGGCAGGTAGCTTAAAATAGTATATGACCCTGGCGTGAAGCCGGGAAGTGAGGTAGTAAAATGGACACAGTATTAGTTTATGTAGCATTGGTAGCCACCTTTGTAATCGGCCTGATATTCGGGGGCATAATAGTCTTTTTCTTCCGCCGAATGACGCTGCTGCGTCAACTCAGGAATGCCCAGAGGAGAGCCGCCAGATTGGTAGGCGAAGCCAGAGACGAGGCAAATAAAATGCTCCGTGAAACCAAGCAGGAAGTCGATAGGAACAAGTCAAAAACTGAATCGGAACTCCGTGAGCGGCGAACCGAATTGCAGCGTTCAGAAAACCGGCTGACTGGCAAAACGGAGACTCTGGAGCGCAGGTCTGAAGGTATGGAGCAACGGGAACGGAACCTGGCTAACCGGGAAAAGGGACTGGAGACTACCCGTGCCGAGCTTAGCGGGCTTAAAGATAAGCAATTGGAGCAACTGGAGGCAATTTCAGGCATGTCCAATGCCGAGGCAAAAGAGGAACTGCTTGAAAGAATGGAAGTTGAGATGCGGGACGAAACCTCAAGACGTCTTCGGGATTGGGAAGAAAAGCTAAAAGAAGAAGCTGACAGGAAAGCACAAGGGATTTTATCCATGGCTATCCAGCGCAGTGCCTCCGACGTCGTATCTGAAACCTCGGTAGTAAGCGTACCCCTGCCCGGTGATGAGATGAAGGGCCGGCTTATCGGGCGGGAAGGTCGTAATATCAGGGCACTGGAACAGGCGACTGGAGTTGACCTGATTATTGATGATACCCCTGAAGCGGTAACTCTTTCCAGTTTCGACCCGATACGGCGGGAAGTAGCCCGTCTTTCCTTAACCAAGCTTATCACTGACGGACGTATCCATCCGGCTCGCATTGAAGAAGTCGTTGCCAAGGCCAAGGAGGAAGTAAACGCTACCATCTATGCCGCCGGAGAGCAGGCAGCATTCCAGGTAGAGGTGCCTGGTCTGCGTCCTGAACTAATCAGGGTACTTGGCCGTCTCAAATATCGCACCAGCTACGGACAGAATGTGCTGAACCACAGTATTGAGACCGCTTTTCTGGCTGGTATGATTGCCGTAGAACTGGGAGCCAATGTTGCTATAGCCAAGAAAGCCGGACTGCTTCATGACATCGGCAAGGCGATAGACCGTGAGGTAGAGGGCACCCATGCCGCCATCGGGGCTGACCTTGTCAGGCAATGGGATAAATCTCCCGAGGTTGTCCAGGGTATCGCCGAGCACCACTTTGAGACTACCTCCACCAGCATCTGGGGTTATATCACCTCGGCAGCCGATGCCATCAGTAGCGCCAGACCCGGAGCCAGGCGTGAATCGCTGGAGAACTACCTGAAACGGCTAACCGCCCTTGAAGAAATCGCCAATAGTTTCAAAGGGGTGGAAAAATCCTTCGCTATTCAGGCTGGCCGTGAAATCCGTATTTTAGTCAAACCTGAGGAGATAGATGACCTGGGAGCCATGAGGCTGGCCCGGGACACCGTCAAGAAGATAGAAGAAAGCCTGGAGTACCCCGGGCAGATAAAGGTTACCGTGCTCAGGGAGACCCGGGCTACGGATTACGCTAAATAGGAGACCGCAAAGCTCAGTGTTAATATTAATGATTGGTGACGTAATCGGCAAACCGGGAAGGCAGGCAGTGGAGAAACTCGTCCCCGGTCTTCGCCAGCAATACGGACTGGACCTGGTCATAGCTAACGCTGAGAATATCGCCGGTGGGTTAGGTGTAACTCCGGCCACGGCCAGGGAATTACTTTATGCCGGGGTTGACGTACTCACCTCAGGCAATCACATCTGGGCCCAGAAAGAAATTATCCCCTATCTCGATGGTGAGATGCCTATTTTGCGCCCCTTAAATTATCCCCCCGGCGTGCCGGGCAGAGGTTATATGGTCAAAGGCCAGGTGATGGTAGTTAATCTGATAGGCAGAACTTTCATGGAAAACTACGATTGTCCCTTCAGGGCTATGGACCACCTGCTGGATAAGCTTGAAAACAAGCCGCCGGTAATTATAGTCGATTTCCATGCCGAGGCAACTTCAGAGAAGATAGCCATGGGCAGATACCTGGATGGACGGGTCAGCGCTGTATTAGGAACCCACACCCATGTCGGCACTATTGATACCCAACTGCTGCCCCATGACACTGCCTATGTTACCGATATCGGCATGGTCGGCCCGGTGAACTCAGTCATTGGAGTTGATATTGAAAAAGTGCTAGAACGCTTTCTGACCATAATTAACAATCGGTTAACCGTCAGTCAAGGGAAAACAATGTTCAATGCAATCTTGGTCGAGGTAGATAACAGTAGCGGCCGGGCAACCAGCATTGAGCGTATCAACCGTGAGGTATCCGGTTAGTGCCTAAGGTAGACCTCCATATCCATTCCTCGGTATCTGACGGCCGGTTCAGCCCGGCGGAGCTCGTCCGTAAATCAGCCGGGGCCGGTTTAACTCTCATCTCCCTCACTGACCACGATAATGTGGATGGCATCCCTGCCGCTCTGGAAGAAGCTGAAAACTACCCCCTCTTAAAATTAATACCCGGTGTTGAGATCAGCACCGATGTCCCTGACGGGGAAGTCCACCTGCTGGGCTACTTCATTGATTACAGCCACCAGGAGTTACTTTTAACTTTGAAGAAGATGCGTGATTCCCGGCTGGAACGGGCTCAGGGTATGGTTGAGAATCTGGCAAAACTGGGGCTTCCCCTAAGCTGGGAGCGAGTCCTGGAAATAGCCGGCAGCGGCTCCATAGGCCGTCCCCATATTGCTCAAGCCCTGCTGGAAAAGGGGTATATAACCACATTTAAAGAGGCCTTTACCAGATATTTAGCCTGGGGAGGGCCGGCCTACATCAAGCGGGAAAAAATAACCCCGTCTGAAGGGGTAGAACTGATATTGCGGGCTGAAGGGCTGCCGGTGCTGGCACATCCGCTCACCGTAAACGACCCGGAGTCCCTCGTTGCCAGGTTAAAAGAGAACGGCCTGGCCGGAATTGAAGCTTACTATAAGGACTACACCGGGGCAGACACCAGAAGACTCGTCGGATTAGCAGAAAGGTTTGGCCTGATAGTTACCAGTGGCAGTGATTATCACGGACTGGATGATAGTACTGAAACAATGATTGGCAGGGCCGCTATACCGTTGGCAGTGGAGGAGAGACTTATCGCTCTGGCTGAACAGAGGATGCTGAAACCGGTCAATCCCGGCTAAACAACAGCGTAGCTTGTTGCGAAAAACCTTTATCATCAACTCATGGTATAATACACAGCTATGATGAAGAATATCTATGTCATTACTCATACCGAATCCATACATCATGTCCAGCGTCTAGGCGGAGGATGGTATGATACTTCTCTCACGGAAAACGGCAGAGTTCAAGCTAGAAATATCGCAACCGCCTTATACAATGAGATAGGAATGCAAAACATACCTATATACTCATCTGATTTAAAGAGGTGCGCAGAAACGGCTGATGCTTTCGCAACAATATTTGACAGTACAGTTATCTTAGATAGAAATCTAAGAGAAATGAACTTTGGAGATGCTGGAGGGAAAACCAAAGAATGGCGAACTCAAAACGAGATTCTAAAACCAGTTGATGGTAACAGACTAGACCACCA
>JAZFUA010000066.1:0-4619 GCA_036446975.1 Dehalococcoidales bacterium | reverse complement strand
CATACAGAAAACATAGATAAGGTTTATGATCATGTAGCTAAGAACTGGGAAGGAGCAAACTGGCCTCTCTTACTAATCCTCATCGATGTGCGGAAGGTACCAAAATCTAAATTTCTTTTAGGTAGAGAGTTCCAGAATATTCAGATGTCTGTGTTTGACAATAATGGGCGTAGAGAGTTTCGATGTGCTCCGGCTTTGCCGTGGAAAGTAGCCGGAACCCGGTGGCACACCGACCAGGAGTAGTTACTTCAGAAATGACTTATAACCAAATCAGTTACAACCCCTCACCCTTTATCATCTTTTCTAAGAACTCCAATATGTATCTCAGAGGACTTCGTCTCCTTTAAATCCCTTGTTAAAGAACCACGGGAGTTTAAGAGGGATGGGGTTATAATAATATCCCCAAAATTGACTATTACTTCTTAGCCAAATATAATTTTAGTACAGGGAGGAGAGGGAAATGGTGAAAGTTAAAACTTTTTCTACCGAGCTGAAGATATTTCACACCAAGCAGGAAATCACCCGGCTGGATGAGCAGGTGAACAAGTTCATCTCAGACAACGGCATCAAGCAGGTAATCTCAGTCAGCGATACCAGCACCACGGATGACAACGGAGCCACCATAGGCATTATCAGAGTCCTGGCCTACGAATAGATATTAAAACTTCTTGTTATTAAAATTATAAAGCCTATTGCCTAATCAACCCGCTTGAACTGAGCGTGGGAGGCGCCGCAGATGGGGCATTTTTCGGGGGCTTCCCCGGGTATGGTATTGCCGCAGACCTGGCAGACAAAGTAAGTCTCTTCCTCCGGCTGCTTGCCCCCATTAAGATCCTTAAGGGTTGCCTCAAAGTAGGCGTGATGGATTTTCTCCACCTCGTTAGCCAGTTCGAAAATGCGATGGGCCCTCGGGTTTTCTTCCTGCTCAGCCAGATCAATAAATCCGGGATACATCCGGGTGAACTCATAATGTTCTCCGACAGAAGCCGCCATCACATTCTCCTTGGTGTCGCCAATAGCATCCATTGCGTTCAGATGATTGCGGGCATGGACGGTCTCAGCCTCGGCGGCAGCCCGGAAGAGCCTGGCTACCTGGGGCTGACCTTCCTTGTCCGCTTTCTCAGCAAAGAACAGATAGCGGCGGTTGGCCTGACTTTCCCCGGCAAAAGCGTCCTGCAGATTTTGTTCTGTTTTGTAACCCATAATATACCTCCCTTTATTAATTCCTCACTAAAACCATAAAGGGGATTTCCAAAAAATTTTATTACCCCTTTAAATCCCCTGATTCAAGTATATTATATTAACTTTCTCTTTTCTACTGTGACAAAAGTCTCACTCAGGAAAAGTCTCCACCAGAAAAGGCTCCATATTCTGCTTCCGAAGTTCAAAATATAGCTCCTCAGCCCGGGCCTTGTCTGCTATTAAAGTAAACAGGGAGGGTCCCGAGCCAGCCAGGTGAACATCAGCGGCTCCCATTTTTGTAAAATGCTCCAAGGCAACTCTCAGTCCGGGGAAAAGCCCAAAGGCTACATTCTCAAAGGTATTGAACAAAAGGGAGGCTTCAAATTTATTGCCGGCTTTTAGTACCTCTACCAGGCGTTGGGTAATCTGACCGTCCGTGTAATGATTGGCTTCAAGACTCTGGTAAAGCTGTTTTGTTTTGCCCGGCAGCCGGGGCACCGGGGGCACAGCCAGGACAACCCAGCGGTGGGGCAAAGCCGGCAGGGGGGTGACTATTTCACCCCTGCCTTCGAGGAGGGCCGTACCACCGTATAGAAAGAAAGAGACATCAGATCCTAACTGCCTGGCCAGTTCAAGTAATTTTTCCAGGGGTAAATTCAATTCCCAGAGACGGTTAAGCCCGAGCAGGACTGTTGCGGCATCACTGCTGTCCCCACCCAAACCGGCGGTCAAGGGGATACGCTTTTCCAGCTCTATTGCCGCCCCCTGAGAGCAGCCGGTTAGCTGCCGGAGCAAATCGACCGTCCGGGATACCAGGCTTTCTTCGGCAGTCCAGCCCGGCAGATCCGAGGAAAAGGTAATCTCCTGCCCCGGCTGGAAATGGAGGGTATCAGACAGGTCTATTGTCTGAATAATAGTGCGGATTTCGTGGAAACCATCCTGACGGTCAGCCAGGACTTCCAGGGTTAAATTTATCTTGGCCGGGGCTGAAAGAGTCAGCATTTCTATTCCCCCGCCCCGCTGTATATCCGCCACAGGCCCGCCCACTCTTCAAGAGTAAGAGTTTCAGCCCGCCGCTGAGGCGTTATTTGGGCTTTTGCCAGCAAGGAGAGCGTTTCTTCCTTTGACACTCCCAGTCCCTGGGCCAGGGAATTTGCCAGTTGCTTGCGGGCAGCGCTGAAACCGGCCCGCACCAGCCTGAAAAAACCCTCGGTATCGTTTTCTCCGACCAGCGGATGAGAATGAGGAGTTACCCTGAGAATTGCCGAATCAACTTCGGGAACCGGATAAAAACTGCGGGCCGGCACATAGCTCACTATCTCCGGCTGGCCATAAAACTGCACCCCGATACTCAACAGGCTCATTTTACCCGGCCTGGCCGTAATTTCCCCGGCCACCTCTTTTTGCACCATCACCACCATACTTTGAGGTTTTACCTCAGCCTCAAGAAAGTGACGCAGGACGGGGGAAGTTATGTAATAGGGCAGATTGGCTACCACCTTGTAGTCCGCCGGCGATTTTTCAATCCCGGCTTCTACGAGCAGGGTTTCCGGTGGCACTGTCAGTATATCCCGGTGGATAACGGTAACATTTTTTTGAAATGAAGCCAGCCTTTGTTCCAGTAATACAGCTAGCTGTTCATCAAGTTCAACGGCGATTACCTGTCCGGATTGTTTGGCTAACTCGGTGGTCAACGTCCCCAGTCCGGGGCCAACTTCTACGACAATGTCCCCGGGAGCAAGCTGGGCGGCGGAAATGATAAGGCCGAGCACCTCCGGGTCAACCAGAAAATGCTGGGCCAGTCCTTTTCTGGCCCGAAGGCCGGCTTGGCGCAGCATCTTTTTCGTCTGAGAGAGAAGAGATTCTGCTTCCTGATGAGGCTCCTGATAAAGCTTTTTCTTCGTCGTAATTATCTCCATCCAGGGCAATACTAAAGTAAATCAGACGGCTGAATAACGCCTTTTTATTTCAGGAATCGCCTTTTTCGCTGCCCTCTCTCCCTGAAAAATACCCTCCCTGGCACGATGAAAATCAGCATAACCGATTTCTTTTACCTCCGGTTCAATAACGATATCAGCCCCCTCAAGGCTGGCCTGTATAAACTGGTAGCTGGATATATAGAGGGTTTGCATGACAACGGTAAAAAGATTAGGCGCGGCTTTACCCTGCATCTCCCCACGAGGTATCACATTCACGGCGATGATAAAATCGGCACCCATTGCTTTAACAACGCTGACGGGCACCGGATTTACCAGGGTACCATCAACAAGATAGCGGCCCTCCCGTTCGACCAGAGCCAGTATCACCGGAACGGAACTACTTGCCCTGACGGCTTCCCAGACTATTCCTTCTTCGATTACTATTTCATCACCGTTATTAATATCGGTGGCGACACAGGCCAAAGGTATGTTCAGGTCATGGAACCGGGCTCCACCAATGAATACCTTCAAAGCATTTTCTATTTTCCGTCCCCGAAACAGCCCGGTCCTGGGCAAAGCCGGTTCGAATAAAAAATTAAGCCTTTTCGCACCCAGGTCTACAGCCAGCTTTTCCATCCTCTCAACACTCTGCCCGTAAGCATAAAAAGCCCCCACCAGAGCGCCCAGGCTGGTACCGGCAATCATATCAACGTGAATCCCTTCCTGTTCCAGTACCTTTAATACCCCGATATGAGCCAGCCCCCGAGCGGCACCGCTTCCCAGAGCCAGTCCGATTTTTTTTCTCTCTTCACTCACTGTTTATTACCACAGTTCCTCAATATCTTTTTCAGCTTTTTTTTGAATGTCGGCCTCATCAGAAACAAAATCTTTATAGGAATCAGCCGAACCGTACTCCCGAGTCCTGACCACTACCGGCATCGGCACGGCGTGACCGAAGATAAGGGCCTGCTGCTTTGATTCCAGCTTGGCCAGGACCGATTTTAGCTCAGTCCGACCTGAGACACCAGCCAGCACGCTGTCAATATCCCGCTCGTTATCCAGCAGGCAGGTTATCTTGGTGCCAAGCTGGGACATCACCTCATCATCAATACCGCTGGGACGCTGGTCGATAACCAGCAGGGTAACATTATACTTGCGCATCTCGCGGGCGATGATACCGAAGATAGTCTGGCCGGCAATGCCCGGATTGAGAAAGCGGTGCGCCTCCTCGATGGTGATAACCAGGGGATGGGGCGGGGGAGAATCTTCGGCAATCGCCTTCTCCATCCTGTCCCGGTACTGGGAATAGATGCGGCGGGTAAGCAGGTTAGCCACCAGGATGTAAGCGGTAATATCAGTATACCTACCAAACTCCAGGACTACATTGATACCCCGGTCAAGGTATTCCAGGATACGCTGAACCACGTTATCGACGGAATGAGGGGTAAGGAAAGGCAGCCGCCGGTTGGCGCCCAGCGGGTGGCCAACAACGGTGATCACACCTTCCTCAGCCGAACT
>JAZFUA010000065.1:0-2358 GCA_036446975.1 Dehalococcoidales bacterium | reverse complement strand
CATAAATCTTTTTTATCAGGTTTTTGAATGTAGGGTACAATTTCGGTGATGTGGTATGTAATGTCATATTTGTCGAATGTCTTGACGGCAAGCTGGCTGCCTAACGGGCTGTAAACCTCCCGGCTGCCCGCCTTGACAGATAATAAAGCGGCCGCGTTCCCCATTATTTTATCAAATATTACTACCGGCCGGGGTTGAGGCTCAAACTGATCAATGTATTCAAGTAAGGCCAGTAATCTGTCTTTACTTGAGGAAAAAGTTAGTTGGTTACCCTGATATACGCGCAGGGTATCACCACTGCTCAGGAATTCGCTGAAAAAATCATGGGGCATCTCAGACTAGCTGCTCCCCGGTGTTTTTACAGCCAGTTTCCCCACCAGCCAGATCGCCCCCGGTATCAAAGCCAGCTGTAGCGCTATCCCCGGCCCTCCCTGTTTAATCACCGACCAAACGGCCAGGAAAGGATTGGCTGCTAAGCCAAGGGGACTGTAAGTTTCTCCGGCGATAAGATATATTACCAGAACTGCGAGAAACAGGGCGAGCCGTCCGGCTATCATGGCCCCCAGTAATGACCACATCACCCGCAGATTAAGTCTTTCCCGCAGCATCCCGGCTACCAGACCATAGGCAGAAAGTTCAACTACTATTTGCGGTAAGACCGGTAGCCCCGGCATACCCGATACGGCATAACTGGCCAGAGGGGTAAGAAAACCAACGATTAAGCCTACCCGCCAGCCAAACAGTAAGCCGGCGGCGAATATGAAGATATGCATGGGGAGGAAGGTCGGCCCAGCCAGGTGAAACTGGTGGAAAGCCCAGGGCACCGCCACACTTAATAAAGTGAAAGCACCGATAAAAATATAGCTGCGAATCTCAGTGTACTTTAGTATCACAGGAAAAGGCTGAAGCTTGGAAACAGCAATTCTATTAATCATAGTTGACCCCCTTACGTCTAATGTGTTGATAATCTCTCAAACCGACTCTTCATAGCCTAACCTGACAGTTATCAATTATAATAGTGATGATAATCTCTTGCTTTGTTACTGTCAAGCTTGCGGTGGTTCTATAATACTCTATAATGACTGGTAAGGAGGGTTCTATGGATAATAAGGAAATTTGTTTTATGTCTGTGGTGGAAATGAGAGAGGCAATAAAGACCAAACGCCTCTCTCCTGTAGAAATAATGGATGCTATTCTGTCTCGCATCGAACGACTGAATCCTGAGGTCAATGCCTACTGCACCCTGTTGGCCGAGAGCGCCCGGAAGCAGGCTAAGGAAGCAGAGACTATGGTGATGAAGGGAAAGGAACTCGGACCTCTCCATGGTGTCCCGGTATCGATTAAGGACTTGATATTTACCAAGGGTATTCGCACTACGGGTGGCTCCAAAATATACGAGAATTTCATCCCGCAACAAGATGCCATTGTCGTGGCACGATTAAAAGCAGCCGGAGCCATTGTTATCGGCAAAACAAATGCCTCCGAATTTGGCTGGATGGCAATAACCGACAACCGGCTTTTCGGGGCAACCCGTAACCCGTGGAATCTGGAATTTAATTCCGGGGGCTCCAGTGGTGGGGCTGCTGCCTCGGTGGCTGCAGGGATGGGCCCGCTGGCGATCGGCAGCGATGGTGGTGGTTCAATCCGTATTCCCGGCAGTTTCTGCGGTGTTTTTGGCTTCAAAGCATCCTTTGGTCGGGTGCCTCAGTATCCGGGCTTCCCGGGGTGGGGCACTCTTTCTCACACTGGTCCGATCACCCGGACGGTCAGGGACGCGGCTTTAGCCCTGGAGGTCATCGCCGGCAGAGATGACAGGGACCACTTTTCCTTGCCTGATACCGGGTTAAGCTACTTACCGTTTCTTGGGTCTGACCTTAAGGGACTGAAAATAGCCTGGAGCAAAGACTTGGGATATGCTACGGTCGACCCGCAGGTTTTGAAAATAACGGAAGAGGCCGTCAAAACTTTTGCCACCTTAGGCGCTGCGGTAGAGGCAGCCAGTCCCAGTATCAAGAACCCGGATGGGCCTTTCTCTACCGTAGTCGGCGCGGAGCTAGCCTCGGCCTTGCAGGACAAGATGGGGGAGTGGGAAGAGCAGATTGACACGGGTTTGGTTCGTTTCATCGAGCGGAGCGTGGGGAACCTAGCCACAGAGTATGTCAGGGCGCGGCGGAAGCAATTGGAGGACTGTGATGGAATTTGGCCTTTCTTCGAAAAGTATGACCTGCTGCTGACGCCAACGGTTGCCGTCCCACCTTTGGAGATCGGTAAATTCGGCGTCAGGGAAATTGCCGGGAGTAAGGTCCCACCCCTGGGCTGGATGGCGTTTACCTATCCATTTAACATAACAGGACAACC
>JAZFUA010000064.1:0-3849 GCA_036446975.1 Dehalococcoidales bacterium | reverse complement strand
GAGAAATAGAAGTAATTCCAGCCATAGACATCAGGGATGGTAACTGCGTTAATTTGTATCAGGGTGACTACGATATCGAGACGGTCTTTTCCGATGACCCGTTAAACACGGCTCTGGAGTGGCAGTCGCTCGGAGCCCCCCGGTTGCATATTGTTGATCTTGATGGGGCTGTTGCCGGCGAACCGGTTAATCTTGATGTGATAAATATGATGGCAGTAGGTATGCTGATACCTACTCAGCTTGGTGGTGGTATCCGTAGTATTAAGACCGTGGAACAACTGCTTAAGGCCGGTATTGAGCGTGTCATCCTGGGTACTGCCGCCGTGGAGGACCCGGCGCTGGTGAAAGAGGCCTGTCGTAAATACAGTGATTCTATTATAGTTGGCATTGACACCAGGGACGGGATGATAACTGTCCGGGGCTGGCAGCAGGATACGGAGTTGAGGGGGGTAGAGTTTGCCAAATCTATGGCGGCGATGGGAGTAAAGCGTTTTCTTTGCACCGATGTTGTGCGAACCGGTACTCTGACTGAGCCTAATTTTACTGCCATAGCCGAGTTGATAAACGAAATCAAACTGCCGGTTATTGCTGCCGGGGGTATTTCCTCGTTAACCCACCTCAAAATGCTGAAACAGCTTGGCGCCGAGGGAGCTATTATCGGTAAGGCCCTCTATACCGGAGACATTAACCTGAAAGAGGCGCTTGAGGCGGTGAGTTAAGAAGGGGGGAGTGTAACATGAGTGAAGGAGAATTAAGCAGCAGTTTAAAAGGGGAGATAGCGTCAACTCTTTTAGGTATAGCTTGTGTACAGGGGTCTGACGGGGAAATTAACTTCGCCTCTCCGTTTGTAGATGATGAAGGTGTTGATAAAACAAATTTAGGTAAAGGCCTTAGAAGTCTTTACTAAGATGCGGCTACCAAAGCTAGGTTAAATGGCAAAGCCCCTCTTCATAAAATCTTCTCCCCTCTTTTCCTGTGAAGGGCAGGGGATTAAGGGGATGGGGTTACCTGATAAATAACAGGCTAAATAATGGGGATTTAAAGGGGCTCCGCCCCTTTAAAAACAAATAATTCCCTCTCCCCTTAACAGGGGGAGAGGGATAAAGGGTGAGGGGTTTTATAGATATGGATGATATAAAATTCGACGAAAAAGGGCTTGTCCCGGCAGTTATCCAGGATGACCAGACCGGTGAGGTGCTGATGCTGGGCTATATGAACCGGGAAGCGCTGGATAAAACGATGAGCGGAGAGGATGTCTGGTTTTACAGTCGCAGTCGCCAGGAAATGTGGCACAAGGGAGCCACCTCGGGCAATTACCTTAAAGTACGGGAAGTGTGGAAGAACTGTGAAGACAATACTATCCTGGTTAAGGCCCACCCGCTGGGTCCAACCTGCCACACAGGTAATAAGACCTGCTTCTATCAAGAACTATCCGGGTAAAGAAAAAGGGTCTAGTCCGGAGCCTGAATTTCTCCCGTCTGTTCGGCCCCTTCCTGCTCATCTTCAACTACCTTGCCCAGGGCAGCTATGGCTACCTCCAATTGGCCGTCATCAGGTTCTCTGGTGGTTAATGCCTGCAACCAGAGTCCGGGAGCCAGCATTGCTCTGACCAGACTATTGCCGGTATGCCTGGCGCCGAAATAGATAGCTTCATAACTGATAGAGGCGATAACCGGGATCAAGACGACCCGTGACAGTATCATCTCCCATACCGAGTGGATGCCGATTATCCCGAAAACAAATATGGAGATAACCAGTACCACGAACATAAAGCTGGTACCGCAGCGGACATGTTCCTTACCTTGGCCCCTGACTGCCTCCAGTTCTATCGGGATGCCCCTTTCATAGGCGTTTACTACGGTATGCTCAGCGCCGTGATAGGCAAATGTTCGTCTGATGTCGGGTATCAGCGTCATTAGTTTGAGATAGGTGATGAGAATAGTCACCCGGATGAGGCCGTCCACCAGGTTGAATACCAGTGATGAGTTGAAATTAAACAGCCTGGTGAGTAGCAGGGGCACGATAAAGAACAGGGCAACGGAAAAGACCAGGGAAACAGTCACTATCAACCCGATCATTCCCCCCGAAATCTCTTCCTCTTCCTCCTCCAGAGATATATTAGCCGAGAAGAGCAGGGCTTTGATGCCCAGGACCATAGCCTCAATCAGGACAATAATACCTCGCACCAGCGGAGTTTTCCTCATCCGGCCGGTATAGAGACCGGAGAGCAGCTGGGTATTTATAGCCAGACCACCGTCGGGACGCCGTACTGCGGTTACGGCCGTTTTCTGCCCCCGCATCATCACTCCGTCAACGACTGCCTGACCCCCGTAATAAAATCTCTTGGCCACGCTAACTCCTTTAACAAATAAAAAGGAGCGGTTTTTTAATCAGCCGCTCCCGTTTTAGTTGGTTGTGCTTAATATGGGCCATTGGATGGTGATTTGCCGCCAGCCCTATCTCCTTGCAGGCTAGTCTTTTATCTTGTAGCGCTGCTTAAACCGCTCTACCCGTCCGGCGGTATCCATCATCCTGCGCTCACCGGTGAAAAAGGGATGGCACTGGCTGCAGGTCTCCACCTTCATTTCTTTCTTGGTAGCCCCCGCTTGAAAGCTGTTGCCGCAAGCGCAGGTTACCGTGGCATCTTCAAAGTACTGGGGATGAATCTTGGTTTTCATATTAACCAGCGTATACGCTGACTTTCCTCCGTTTTTTGTCAAAAGGTTCAAACTTAACAACACCGTTAATCAGGGCAAAGAGGGTAAAATCCCTGCCCAGACCTACATTGTTACCCGGATGAATGCGGGTGCCCCGTTGCCTGACCAGTATGGTGCCGGCACTAACCGTATCTCCGGCATACCTCTTCACGCCGAGCCGTTTTGACTGGCTGTCCCGCCCGTTTTTAGTCTTTCCGCCACCCTTTTTATGAGCCACTTTCCGTCACCTCACTTTTACGCCGGCGAGTCTTCCTGGCCGGTTCCTCTTGTCCTTCGCCTGACTCAATTATCTTGTCTATAACCAGCCGGGTGTAATCCTGGCGGTGCCCCGTCTTTTTGCGGTAACGAGTCTTGGGCTTGTATTTCAAAACAATTATTTTCTTGTTCCGGCCTTCACCCTGTGAGGTAGCCAGTACCTTCGCCCCATCAATAGTAGGCGTGCCTACAGTCAACTTGTCATCGCTGGCGATGAGTAATACCCTGTCCAGTTCGACAGTATTGCCCTCAGCCACGTTCAAAAGGTCTACATCTAAAACTTGACCGGAGGTTACCCGGTACTGTTTACCGCCGGTCTCAACGATAGCGTAAATTTTTTGCCCCCTTGTATCCCTGATTGATATTTATATAATAGCATAGATTCTGGCTCAAAACAAAGCATTTTAGCAGTTGGCGGTGTAAAGTGTCAAGCACCGGGAGCCGGAGTCATAATTATCTTTAAGCCAAATGTTGGCGTGTCATTACTAAGAGCCTGTAACGGGAGTAATCAGACCACCTGTCTATTTCCAGCAGCCTCTTAGAAACCGGCGGTCTATGTTTAAAACCCTATCGGCAACTTCCCTTAAGGGTCGGGAAGTATTGTCTTTGCCAAAGAGGGCCACCTCTATGTTCTTCCCGTTGTCCTTGACCGCCTGGAGAGCGCCCACATAGTCACTGTCCCCGGCGACGAGAATTGCTTCGTCATAATTTAAAGCTGTGAGTTAGCAGGTCGGTGGTCAATTGTATGTCAACCCCTTTCTCATAAGGAGGCGTATTGGGCCAGTTAATATAGACCAGGCGCCCCAATCGCAACTCACAATAGGGTACGGCGCTGACACTGTCAAAAAAGGCTTGCTGGTTTCGATAGCGGTCCGGC
>JAZFUA010000063.1:0-5182 GCA_036446975.1 Dehalococcoidales bacterium | reverse complement strand
AAGTTGTAATATCCGGTCTTAAAGACAGGTGGCAGCTGCTGGCAGCGGATATTGACCCTCAGACAGTTGAAATCTACCGGGGGCTGAAAAAACAGCGGGGGACAGCCGTAGCCAGGGTAGAGCAGGGGATGTGCAGTGGTTGCCGCATATCTCTGTCCGTCAGTGAGTTTCAGCGGGCCAGGACAGGCAGCCTGGTGCGGTGCGGCAGTTGCGGACGCATCCTTTTTGTGGCCTGAGCAACAAAGAAAGACTCGGGCGGCCCATCTTAGACCTGAGAAACAAGCAGGGAGCATCTTGTTCCACTCCTGGCCTGAAATAATGGAAGTAAAAAGAGCAGTCATATTTACCGATGGAACCGCCGAGCCGAATCCCGGACCGGCCGCAATAGGCGTCACTATAAAGGACGAGCAAGGCCGCCTCATCGCCTCTATTTCTGAACCCATCGGCCAGGCAACCAATAACCAGGCAGAATACAGGGCCATCATCGCCGCCCTGGAAAAAACTATCAGCCTGGGCATTAACCGGGCTGAGATATGCTCTGATTCAGAGCTGGTAGTCAGGCAAATCAACGGCCTGTACCGGGTGAAGAACGCTTCCCTGAAACCACTCTACCAGAAGGTTAAACAGCTTCAAGACCAGTTGACAGGTTTCTCCATCATCCATGTCCCCCGTGAGCAAAACAAAGAGGCTGACATTCTGGCCGGTAACGCCCTCAGATAAGCGGCTTATTCTCTAACAAGAATTGCCAGACCCAGCATTGCCACCAGGGAGAGACCCGCCCCAAAATAAAAAGGCGCCGCCACGCTGACATTATCCCAGAGCAGCCCGGCAATCAGGCTGGCTGCCAACCAGACTTAAGCCAGTAACAAAAAGGCTTGGCTATGGTAGAAAGGCTGTAACCCAGCACCGCCAGGAATTTACGCTTGCCTAACTTATCGCTGAGCCAGCCGCTGAATATACTCCCGGTTTTCGGATACATCAATATTAACCGCCGGCCCCGGTGACCGGATCCTGATTCTTTATTCGGACCCTGGTAACTCTTCATCCTTCAGTTTTGACAGTTGGACAAAACTGGTTTCCTCAACCCGGCCGTATTTTAATACCTCGTCAAGCAACTCCTTATCCCAGAGGTTACTCTTGACAATTCGGGAAAGGGAGGCCGTATCGAGCTGGGATACCTCCGGCCACTTGCCCGCCTCTATTATTGATTTATCCAGTTGCTGGCGCTCGGATTCATTCTTGCCGGGAAACTTCAGCTGCTTTTCAAACCTGACCCTGATTTTCTGGTCGCTTCCGTTTATTACCCGGACATCCTCCCGCCGGGCATAATCCACGATAGCTTCCCTCACCCTGGCGGTATCTTCCTCAATCTCGGCTGCCTTCTTTCTCAGTTCGGCATATTTATTCACCAGGGTAACTCCCGGCTCCTTCAGATACTCATTCACCGGCAGAGCCTCTACCGTATAGAAGTGCTTCCGCATCGGACACAGGTCGGGATACTCGCACCAGCCGCAAAGCCCCGATTCCAGCGGCAAGAATTCCTCGGTGGACTTTATCTCATCGATAAGCCGGATAGTATCTTCCGTAATCTGTGAGATAGATTCGTCTGAATGGGTGGAGACCATTTCTGTATCGAAGGCCAGGTAGTGCCAGACAAGGCGGAAATTCATCATATCCGGCCACCTTTTTTGAACGCCTATCTGGTAAAGAGGCAGTTGCCGGTCATTATCAATATCCTCCTGGCTGGGCAGGTTGGCCGAACTCTTGTAATCGTGGATTTGGAAATAGCCCTCTTTAGTACGAGACAGGCGGTCCACAAAGCCGGTCATCCGGTATTCACCCGTATCATCCAGGGTAAAATTCAGCCTTAACTCGGTAGCGATAGTCCTCTCCGAATCAAAGGGGGAGTATCGCTGGTAATAGGTCTCAATCAATTTCTTGCCCAGATTGTGATAGTGCTCTTTGGTGACATCCTTCCTGTTGATAACGATGGCATCATGCCACTTTTCCTGCCAGGCCTTATCATAGTAGAAAAGCAAGTCCTCTAAGCTGTTTTGCCGGGTTAATCTGGTATCGTCATAGACTTTTTTCAGCACATCGTGAACTCTTGAACCCAAAAAGGCTTCCACTCCCTCAACATAACGCTTAATCCGGTCGCGGTAAGACAGCTTGTACCTCAGGGGACAATTTTTATAGGTGCTCAACTGTGAGTGAGAATAGACAGGCATTTTTCACCCCCGGCTTTTTTTTAATTATATACCCGCCGGCGTTGGGGCTACACTGGAGGCGCAGTATCAGCGTCTCTGGTGGCAGGGACTACAGCGGTTATCCTGGTACCCTCGCCCGGGCGGGACTCTATCTCAAGTTTACCTCCAAGTAAATTAGCCCGCTCCTGCATACCGATAATACCCAGTTGATGGGTAGCTACATAATCGGTAGTTGTTGGGGGTATCGTAAAACCAGTCCCGTTATCGCATATCTCTAGCCTGAGCTCGTCTTCATTAAGAGACAGGGTAACAATTATCCGCCTCGCTTTTGAGTGACGCTCCCCATTCCGTAATGCCTCCTGGGTAATACGGAATATGCCCAGTTCTATATCCGGTAACAGTCGCTGGTATTCTCCCTGTACATCTAGTCGGGTATCTATTTTGGAGCGGTATTTGACATCCTGGAGCAACCGGCCTATAGCTGTAATAATACCAAGGTCGTCCAGGTAAGGAGGCCGGAGAGAAGTGGTAAAAACCCTGAGTTCATTCACAACATCCTCAACGGTTTTTCTGGCCTCAGTTAAATCCTGGGTAACAGAAGAATGGGGAGATTCTCCGGGTACCAGGGCCCTGTCAAGCAGGCGGCAGATCAGTACCATAGACTGAATTGTATCATCGTGCAGTTCACGGGCTATCCGCTGCCGTTCTTCTTCCTGGGTACGGAGAACAGAAGCCGCATAAGCCCTCAAACCAACCTGCCGGTTATATTCGTCGGTAACATCTCTAAGAACAGCCTGAATAACAGTTTCTTCATTTCCGTCACTCAACCGGATAAGGCTTGGTTCAAGTCGCAGATCCGAGCCGTCTTTTAATACAACCGAAACAGGTTCACTAGGTTCGCCAGCCACAGAATATTTAAGAAGTTTACGGGAGTTTTCGGACCCGAGCAGGTCAGCAAGATGTTTGTTCTTGTTCGTATCCGCTTCAATACTGAAAATCCGGTTTGCCGCGGGATTGGAGTCCAGAATAGCCCCGGTGGAATCAAGAACCAGGATGGGTACGGGGCTGGATTCAAAAAGACCTCTGTATTTCATCTCGGAGACCCTGAGGGCATCTCTCGATACCTCAGCATAATGACGGGCTGCTTTTTCCCGGTCTATACGCTGGCCGATATAGATTGCCAGGCTGTTCACCACCACCAGTGTTAATATTACCCCTAACCTCTCATCCAGCGTGTGATGCCAGAGAGCCCAGTCCGGAATTGTAACTATCATCACCCACATCCCGGTTACCAGAGAACCGGCAGAACCGTAACGCAGGGCGGCGTAGACCACCGGGATAAAAAACAGCACGATGGTCAGGAAATATAACGAGCCTAAACGAGACAGTAACCCTAATGCTTCGGCATAATCGTGGACAACCGCGATAACAACAATAAGTCCCTGGATCACCCAGAAAGCCCTCTCCCTGAATCTGGGACGATAGGCATATAAATTATGCCAGATACGTGCCGGGAAATTTTTCGGCCGGCTGTTTACAGAAAGTTGACTGTCACTTACCTCACCATAAGTTCGGCTCATTATTTATCTTCCTTATTTCTCTTTCAGGTTAACGATTTCCTGTGATATCGCATATAAAATAGCCTCTACCCGTGAATTAACCTTCAACTTGGCAAAAATGCGGTTAAAATGCCCCTCTACGGTACGGATGCTGATGTTCAGTCGATCGGCAATCGCCTTGTTTCGGAGACCACTGGCAGCCAGCTCAAGAACATCATGTTCCCGGTTACTGATGGGATTGCCGGATTTGTCACGGTAGTCCCCCCAGAGTCGGCCAACTTTGGTAATAATATCCGGGTCCAGTACCGTTTCACCCTGGTAGACCCGCTGCACCCCATCAATCAATTGTTCGGGACGGGATGTTTTTAACAGGTAACCCAGGGCCCCGGCTTCCATCCAGGCCAGTATATAGGCGTCGTCATCATAAGCAGTTAATACAAGTATCTTTGTGTCCGGGGAGCAGGCTTGTAAGCGTCTGATGACCTCGATGCCATTAATCTTTGGCATCCGGATATCCAGCACTATTACATCGGGCTTAAGGCTTTCCGCCAGTTCCAGAGCCCGCTCACCGTCACGGGCTTCGCCAACTACAACCAGGTGAGGATACCGTTCCAGAATTCGTCGTGTGCCTTCACTAACCAGCGGATGGTCATCAGCCAGGAGGATTCGTATCTGATTCATCATTCTTCCTCAAGTAAATATGATATCACCAACAGGTGTTTCTACCCTTTTTAAGTCAGGGGTTTACTCGCTTGTTTGACTTTAGCATCTTACCATATGCTTGTATACAGGTAAAAGGGCTTATAATTTGCTTTCCTTATGATGTTGCGTGTAATCCGTCAGAATTAATGCGACGCGGTTTACCTCTTCGTAAGTGTGTAACAATAATTTGAGGAGGATACTTATGAAAAAATTGTTTCTCGTGGCCTTTTTGATGATGGCAATGGCACTTGTAGGCGCAGCCTGCGCCAGTCCGGAGGAACCTCCGGAGCCTCAGACGCCACCTCCCAGCACCCCTTCTGAACCAAAAGCCGATGTTTCAAGCATCGTTGCAGGTGGTCTTCTGTACGATAAGTGGTGGAAGGTAGATTCCGGAGCCACCGAGCCAACTCAGGATAATCCTCTCTGGGCTTCCCAGAGCAGCAATACCAGAAGCGGAAGCACTACCTGGCGCTGCAAAGAATGCCACGGGTGGGACTATAAAGGCATTGACGGCGCCTATTCCAGCGGCTCCCACAAAACCGGTTTCCCCGGCGTCTACGATGCCGCTATGGCAGAGGACAAGGCACATCTTATAGAAATCTTAAATGGCCATGATAATGACCAGCACGATTTATCTGCAGTGCTCAGTGACCAGGCTATTGAAAACCTGGCCGACTTCCTGAGCGAGGGCTTAATAGATGATAGTAAATATAT
>JAZFUA010000062.1:0-7243 GCA_036446975.1 Dehalococcoidales bacterium | reverse complement strand
CACGAATTGTTTCCCTGTTTTTTTATTCGACCCTTACCCTGTATTCCTCTCTTACTTCTCTGGCCAGGGAATAATTCATTGACCCTACCTGCTTCACCATACCTTTAAGCTCCATCATCGCCAAGGTGCTGCTAACTGTCGATGCCGGTAAGCCACTCAAGCGGCAGACCTCATCGATATGAGTCGGTTCGGCGCCCAGCTGTTTCAGCATCAGCGTCTCGGTATCCGAGGGTGGTATCAACCCTTGCATTTCTATCTGTTGAGCTACGGCTGTCAGATTTAGTTCTTCAAGAATATCCGTATAGTTGCGTACCAGCTTGGCCCCTTCCTGGAGAAGCTGGTTCGTGCCCTTGCTGGCTGGCGAGAGGATACTGCCCGGGATAGCGAACACTTCCCGGTTCTGTTCGGCTGCCAGGTTGGCAGTAATCAGAGCTCCGCTGCTCTCTCCGGCTTCAACTACCAGGACTCCCAGGCTAAGACCGCTCAAAATACGGTTGCGCCGGGGAAAGTTAGCCGCTCCTGGTTTGGTGCCCAGAGGGTATTCGCTTATCAGGGCTCCCTGCTCCATCAGGCGTCGGGCCAGTTCGGCATTCTCACCGGGGTAAACAATATCCAGCCCGCAGGCAAATACAGCCAGGCTCCTGCCGCCTGCCTCCAGGGCGCTGTGATGAGCAACCGAGTCAATCCCTTTAGCCAGACCGCTGACAACAGTTATTTTGCTCCGGGCCAGATCGGCCACGATTTCTTCTGCCACCTGCCTGCCGTAGACGGTAGCCCGGCGGGTGCCTACCACTGCCAGGCACCATTCGTCCTCAGGAATCAGGGAACCCCTGACATAAAGCAGTGGCGGATAGTCATAGATTTCTTTCAGTCTGGCCGGATATTCTGGAGAGTGACAGGTAAGCACTTTTACCCGGTAACGCTCCAGCTTTTCCATTTCCTCTTCCAGAGAAATCTTGGGGCGTCCCGAGGTAATAGACTGTATCGAACCTCTATCCAGCCCTGCCTGTTTCAATTCGGCCGGGCCAGCTTTCCAGGCATTTTCCAGATTCTTGAAGTAGCCTTCAAGCAGACCGAATTTAACCCGACCAATGCCTGATATCAGGCTGAATCCTACCCAGTATCTAATGTCTTCTTTAAGTGCTTCCAAGGTAATTCCATTCTAGCATAGAGCCAAATCGAAGACAATTAGAGGTTAACTGAATTCTGCAATTAAGTGACTAATATTACAGACACATATCAGGAACAGTGCTTAAATATAGTTGAACGGTAAGGAAAGGAGGAAAAGAAAAAGTAAAGATTAAATCCAAATCGAAGGTTCCCATCACCCCCGTTAGTTATGGCCTCGGGATTTCTGATAAAAGGCGCTCCGGCAGTGATAGCCGGGAAAGGGAGAAAGTGGAACGAAGTTAGGGCAGGGCTTCATATAGAAGGTCTGTCCTTTTTTTATCTCTTGATAATAAATCCCCCTCCCTTTTCAAGGGGAAGGGGAAAAATATTTATCAAGCTATAACCTGAACTTAATCCACAAACGGAAACATTCGGGTAAGCCCGCCGGGAGTTCTCAATTTATAGACGCGTACGGCATTGCCGCCCAGGATAAGGTTGAGGTCGTCCTGGCTCATATCTAACCGCTCCAGTTGCTTTAGGCTCCATCCCCAGATATCAACCTGGTGGCGTATAATACCATCCTTCTTTACCTGCATGGAATAGCTCTTGGGGAGATGCTTGCCTCCTATATTAGTTTGAACGGGTATGCTGGCGCCCCAGTCGGTACCCCACATCAGCTTCTCGGCGCCGACATTGGGGTCTTCCAAACACTTGTAGTAAAGATCTGTCCAATAACGACCTGTCTCCAGGTAGACATTCTTGTGGCTGGCAGCAACATGCATACAGCCTTCAAAGAATTGTTCTCCCCAATAGGCCTCAACGCCACCGTGCTCCATAATCAAGGGTACAGTAGGGAAGGTCAGGGCTAAATCATGCGCCCACAAGGGATTAAACGTCCACGGATGAGAATGATAGTGCCCCTCGTAGCCAACAGTCGTGCCGCAGTGATAGCGGATAGGCACTTCATAGGACCGGGCCAGGTCACATATTTGCATCATCTCCCTCATCAGGTCCAGTTCACTGTGATACATCGGAAAACCATCCTTTATCGTGATGGCTTTACCGGCTGGAATACCCTCGCCAATACCAACATAGTCACCGGTCTTGAGGAGTTCATCCAGTTCCTCCAGGACAAACTTGATATTCCACTCAATTCCCTCGGCTAAAACCCTGTCACGGGTATGCTTGGTTCCTGCCTGGCAGTTGGCCACGAACTTGTCAGGGTATTTCTTCACTATCTCAACATCTAACTCGTTACTCATACCGAAAGCAGGCTCGACAATACACATATCTACACCGTAGCACTCCATATCGTAAAGGAGACGGGGCGAGTTGTCATAGGCGTCAACCTGCATTATTGCCCGGCCAAGGTCATCATACTCCTTCGAACCTTTCAGGGTAGAGCCGGCGGCGTGGCGCTGAGAATGGACATGGGTATCAACAATAAACCTACCTAGCTTCATCTCTTTCCTCCAATTGATTTTACTAAGCTTTTAGCCTGACGATAATTTTATAATATATATATAGATACACTGATAGATGCCTCGTATTTTATCAAGATAGACCTGCGCCGTCAACCGCTGGATTATATGATTCCGTATACAGCGGACCGGTTAGTCTCGGCTTCCCCATAAAAACAGGGAGCAGCCGAGGATTATTGCCAGAGTCCCCAGACCTACGGCCGTAAAAGCGGTGCTGAAGTCAAATTTATCTATTAAGTAACCTATCCCCGGTATTACCAGGCCGGGACCTCCCCGGCTGGCGAAGTAATAGATGCCAAGTATGGTAGAACGCTGGCGTGCCGGGCTGTGGCTGATAATATAGGCTTCAGATACCGGCATAGCCACGTACTGGCTTATCCCCATGAGCAGGAGTATGGCAGAGATGCTCCAGCCTAAGGAGACCTGGCTTAGCAGATAGATGAAAGGGCCGGCAGTCAGACTTACGGCCAGCATTACCGGCACCTTGCCAATGCGGTCGGAGAGGTATCCGCCCACAGGGCCAGCCCATAGTCCGGCAAAATGTATCAGAGCAAATAAAGTCGCTCCTACTGTCACGCTGGTTTTTAATCCGTCAACAACGAACAGAGGGATGAATGATGCCGTCGAGAAAATCGCAACCTGGACAATCACCCCAATGATAATGAAGGGTATCAGTTTGCCTGACCGGAGGGCGGGGGATGGTAGGTCAGTAGTACTTGGGGTAGTTCTTTCTTCAGGTTTACTGGTGTATTTGCGTCGCCCTAATAGAATATAAAGGATGAAACCGAATATGATGGTGATGATAGCCAGGATAATGAAGGAGCCTCGCCAGCTACCCAGTGCGTTAGCGGTGACTACGGCGATTAATGGCGTCAGGAAAAAACTGGCAGTGCCGCCTATCTGGTGCATACCCAGGGCCCGACCTCTATTTTTTACCTCAACTGAGGCCGATACCAGAGGTGAGGCGGCCGGATGATACCCCCCGCCCAGAATTCCCATCAAAACCAGGAAAATAATCATTATGGTGTAGCTTGGTGAAAGGCCGACGATAAGTCCGCAGACGGCGACACCGGAGATGCCCAGCGTGATGAGTATGCGGGCGCCAATACGGTCGGCCAGCCACCCCGCCGGTAACTGGCTGATGCCGTAAGCCAGGGTGAAGGCTGATACTATCCACCCCGCCTGAGTATAATCGAGGTTAAAATCATCACGGATGAAAGGTAAGAGCGGTTGCAGCAGGGCGGCAATTAGGTGGTGACTGAAGTGCGCCAGCGTGAAGAGAGGTACTAAACCTGAAAAAAACGAGCTGAATCCTCGTATTTTGATGGTAGTTTTCCTTTAATTAATTTTATATCGTTATTCTAGCTTTCCTGTTCTTCCCTGAAAAGAAGCAATATGGCGGAGAGGGTGGGATTCGAACCCACGGTAGCAAAAAGCTACTCACGCTCTCCAGGCGTGCCTGATAGGCCACTCCAGCACCTCTCCGTTGAAGACTATTTATTCCGGGCTAAGTCGAGAAAACCGTCAACCAGTCGCTCTTTTTTAGTTTTAGCCCATCTCTTAATCTGGGCCTCTCGTTTTTTGGCTTTGGAAACATTATCCTGTTTTTCACAATAAACTAAAGTTACCGGCCTCCGGCCGGAAGTATATTTAGCTCCGGTTCCTTTATTATGTTCTTTAAGGCGACTTGATACGTTAACTGTAATACCGGAATACAGGGAGTTATCTCGGCACCTGACAATATAGAAAAACCATTCCTTATCTGTATTCCCCATTCGGCTCATTTTGTTCGCTTAGGCTACACGGAGAGGGTGGGATTCGAACCCACGCCCCGATACAATCGGGGACCGCTTTTCGAGAGCGGCACCATCAGCCTCTCGGACACCTCTCCTGAAGCTAAATTGTAACAGAATACGTATTAGAATACCATTTTTACTGCTAATTTACTACTAAAGAATGTGATTTGGATAATATACTGTCCTGTTGAAGTTCGTGGGGTATCAGCCCTCTTTTTATTTTTGGCTGGGGGCGTATCTTCCCTGTCTTTTTCTGGTTGGGCGGCTGTGATGGTGTGGGAACTTGCTCCCCACAGCCCCTAACCAGGAGGGGTATAATGATGATTAGAGCAAGTAAAACCCTGAAATAAAACGATTTAGAATTGGATACGGCCAATTTGATGCTTTCAGGTAAAACCTGAGGTCTCAGCCTCCCGAAAGCATGCCAGCAACTCTATTAACGACTAGCGCATTTCTGGTTTTTGAAGTATAAAAAATCAATAGTGCAACTGGTTCTTGACCTAAGGTAAGGTGTTCTCGATAAACTGAATCAAGCTTTCAATTTCCTCTGGACTGAGGATATTATTGAACGGAGGCATACTGCTATCGGGCCGGCCATCCGTTATTACTTCTCGTATCTCATCATCATTTAACCCTGAAAGGCTTTCCGGGGTTAAAGGCGGGGCAAATCCGGGTGTGCCTTCCCTGTTGGCACCATGACAACTGGAGCATCTATCTGCAAATAGTTTACTGCCATCTATGACTGCTTCTGTTGTCTCTTTATCTGCTGTTGTTGTATCGTCTGTAGATATAACGGACTGGGCTTCGCCTTCCCAATTCTTAATAAATGCGACCAAATCATTAATCTGGTGGGCTTTAAAGGGGCCGTCATCTTCTACACCCCAGGCGCTCATAGTTGTTCCCGGGACACCCCTGGCAATAATTTTCACCAGAGTATCATCATCAAGCTGGGTGCCTTTTAAAGCCGGGCCGACAAGCCCTTCACCTTGGGCCCCGTGGCAGTTAACGCAAGCAGAGCTATATGTCTCAGCGCCTCTTTCTACCGCTTCAGTTTGCTGTCGAATGAGGGCTGCTTCCTGCCGTCCAGGCTCCATCGCCCAGTAAACAGGGATGAAAATCACTATAATCAATGTCAGGATAAACCCTGTTAAAATCTTTTTTTGCATCTTAAATTACTGTTACCTGAGATTCTTTAAAACCGGAACGCTCGATAATGGTACCTGTGTCCACTATCACCTCCCCATCTTTAATGATGATGGGAAAAAGGTCAAGCGGTCTGGGGGGTGGGCCGGAATGAACTAATCCGTAGCGGTCAAATATTCCGCCATGGCAGGGACAATTAAACCTGCCCTTGGCGGCAAGTCCATCTTCACTGGGGTCACTAGCCAGCCAGGGAACCACACAGCCGAGGTGAGAGCACTTGCGATAGAGGGCAAGAAATCCCGAATCGACATGAGAAAGGTAGAATCGTTGTTCAGGGAAATAGGCTATCGTACCTACAGGCATAGCCTTGACCTCTTCCACGCTGGCCACTTTGACCTTGGTTCCGAAACTGCCCTCCTTCAATCTGGGCCACAGGGAAGCCAATAATCCACCGCTCACTTCGACAATCAGCAAGCCGCCGGCTGCCCACCAGGCCCGACTCAAGAATTGACGTCTTGATAAATCTTTATTTTCACCCGGTGACAAAGATGAACCTTCTTCCATCTAAACCTCCATCGTTAAGCATCGTAATAAATTGTTAGAATGGCAGCGCCCCCGGTGGCAAATTCCAGGGCCAAGTAAGGTGCATGCCTAACCCCCTGAAAAAGAGGGAGCTAATCATGAGTACCAGGTAGGTCACTACAAAGGCGGTGAAAAGACCTATCATTACCTCTCTGGTTGAAGGATGCCATCGTCGTATAAGAATGTAGAGCAGAGAGGTAAGCCCGCCAATCACTACAATAGGGATAATCCATCCCGGTAAAATTTCAGGTTCACTAATCAGGGACCTGACCCGGATAAACTCGTCAAAGAGGATAAGGCTGATAAGACAGATAGTGGTATATACAGTCGTCCAGATAGCAATGCTCCGCCCTTTTTTTGAGGAGAACCATATACCTACATCTTTAGTACTGCGGTCGATATATGGGATTGCCATCAGGATAACTATCACCAGTCCCGGGATTACCACCCCGGCCAGTGCCGGGTCCATATGAAGGAGCATCTCCTGAAGATTCAGAAAGTACCAGGCTGCCTTGGAGGGGTTCTCGGTCACATCCGGATTGGCGAATTCCCTTAAAGGGGCGTTCCACACAACCGACATAAACAGGAGCAGGACCATAGTACCCAGGGCTGCCAGCACCTCCATTATCAGCAGGTGAGGCCATGCCATTACGGTATTTTCAGGCCCTTTACCAACCATAGGGCTGGTACCCTTCACCAGTTCCATTAACCCATAAGTCTTTTCGGGGTCCGTAGGGAATACCTCCCGAGTTTTTTCACTCATTATGCTGCCTCCTCCGTCTCACTCTCGGCATTCTCAAGCGGACTGGAGATCCCGCCATCCTTCCTGATTCTCCAGAAATGGATGCCGATGAGAAGCGTCATTACCAGGGGAAAGACAGCTATATGCAGGGCATAAAATCTGACCAGCGCATCCGGACCGGTCTCTTTTGCCCCCAACATAATAAGGCGCATTTGCTCACCGATAAACGGGGTTACTCCGGCTATGTTGGTGCCCACGGTAACTGCCCAGTAGGCAAGCTGGTCCCAGGGAAGCAGGTAGCCGGTGTAGCTCAGCAGCAGGGTTACTATCCAGAGCACTACCCCGATTACCCAGTTGAATTCTCTCGGACGCTTATAGCCCCCGGTGAA
>JAZFUA010000061.1:0-15099 GCA_036446975.1 Dehalococcoidales bacterium | reverse complement strand
TTAAAAGAAAATACAGTAATGAGTGTAAAATCACTGAGTAGTACTTCTACTGACAGACTTGAAAACCGTTGTCTTGTACGGGGATTGTGGATTTGCTAATCCTATCTCTCTATTGTTACCCCGCTCAAATCAACCAGGCCCATCGGGTTCAGGTCATAGCCCCTGATATGGGGCTTTACCAGCACAAAGTTTCTTCCGAACCACAGCGGCAGCATGGCGGCATCGTCAACCAGTATTTGCTCGGCCTCCCTGTATAACTCCAGGCTCAGTTCCGTGTCCAGCTCCACTCCGGCTCTCTTCAGCAGGGCATCAACCTCGGGGTTGCTGTACTCACCGTAGTTGTTTTCCGTCCCCGTGCTGAAAAGTATTTCCAAAAAATCTTGCGGGTGGGGGTAATCGGCAATCCAGCCCATATCGAACATCTCGTCCTTTTCTTCTTTGAGGTTATAAAAAAACCTCTCCGGCTCCAGTTGCCTTACTTTTACCTCAACTCCCAGGTTCTCTCGCCACTGGTGAATGATAGCTTCCAGGTCTCCGGATACCCGGCCGCCCCGGCCGGCGGTGGTAATGGTGATGGGTGGTAAATTGTCTATGCTTCCATAGGCGGATTTCCTGATAAGCTCCTTTGCCTCAGCCACATCAAAATTCAGCCCTGATAAAGCATCATTGAAGCCGGGCATACCCGGCGGCAGGATACCGTATGCCGGTTCCATCATATCCCTGAAAACCAGGGAAGCCAGCTTCTCTTTGTCCACCGCCTGGGAAAAGGCGCGGCGCACCCTGGCGTCATCAAAGGGCGGTTTGGTGATATTGAAGCCAATATAGAAAAAGCTTAGTTCGGCGTTGCTCTGAAGTTCATCATAAAACGGGCCGGCGGGGTCTGTAACCCGGTCGATATCAAATGTGGAAACACCGGTGACATCTATTTCTCCCGTCTCATACATGTTCATCGGCACACCGCTCAGGATGTGAAAGACGACACGCTCAATCCCGGCCGGGCTGCCATAATAAAGGTCATTCCTCTCCAGGACAAGCCGGTTACCTTCATTCCACACCTCCAGTTTGAAGGGACCGGTGCCGTTGGGCTTGTGCCACCAATCGGTTCCAGCCTCAACATTATTACTATCGACAACATAGGCGGTGGGGTAAGTCAGCTTGGATAAGAAGTAAGACTTGGGGGCGTCTATGGTTACTTCAAGGGTATAATCGTTAACAACCCTGAGGCCGCTGATTTCCGTGCTTTCACCGGCCAATACTTCCTTTACCCCGACGATATCACCAAGATAGCTGGCAGCGGTTTGAGAGCCGGTGTCCGGGTTAGCAGCCCGTTCCCAGGAATACTTGAAATCTTCGGCCTTCACCTCTCTACCGTCGTGAAAGATAACATTCTGGCGCAGGTTGAAAGTATAAGTTTTCCCGTCCTTGCTGACCTGCCAGTCTTCGGCTATGTCCGGAGCCGGCTCCAGGTTATCATCCAGTTTAAGCAGCCCGCTGAATATTTGCAGGATATATTCGTGGGAGGTGGCGTCCCCGGAAATGGCTGGGTCCAGGGTATGCGGGTCGATGCCATACAGGTTAAGCACCCCACCTTCGGCAACATTGCCGGTAATTTCTCCCACTTGAGGTAGCTGGCAGCCGACTGGCAGGCTAAACAGCAGCGCCCCTGAAATTAAAATAAAAAGTATTTTTCTTAACATAAAACTAACTTCCTTAACATAATGTTAAAACAAATCGAGACTACCACCAGATTCCCGAAGCTAATTGTTTCCCTGTTTTTCACTTTTTCTTATCCCGTCATATTTTCCGGAAATATCCCTGATCGTTTGTATGGCTTCATCTGTGCCTAATTTTCCGCTGGTTAGCTCTTCACGGATACGCTCTATCTCACCCAGGTATTCTTCGAGATGTGTTACCTGGCCAGGGTTCAAAGACAGCGAGAGCAACTGCTCAATTTCCTTCCGGTAGAGGTTGGAACCGATGCCCGCGACAAGCTCTTCTGTTTCTCGTGCTTGCCTGACTTCTTCGGCTTCCTGCTCCGCCTTTTCTCTGGCCGTAATCTCTGCCTCTAGAGCTTTTTTAGCTTCCTCAATATCCTGCCTGGCTTTTTCCTGGGTAGCTAACTCGGCAACCTTCTCGGTTTCCTGCACCAGTTTGGCTTCTTCGGCTTCCTGGTTAGCTTTCTCTTTTGCCTTAGCTTCGGCCTGTTTCTTAGACTGCTCCTCGGCTTGTCTGACTCGCTTGGCTTCTGTGGCTTCTTGTCTGGCCTTCTCCTTGGCCTCTATGGCTTCTTTGTTAGCTTTCTCTTTTGCTTCAGCCTCGGCCTGTTTCTTAGACTGCTCCTCGGCCAGTCTGATTCGCCTGGCTTCTGTGGCTTCTTGTTTAGCTTTCTCTTTTGCCTCAACCTCGGCTTGCTTCTTAGCCTGCTCCTCGGCTTCTCGGGTTAGCTTGGCCTCAAGAGACCTTCGATGTCTTATCGGGACGCGTCTGGGTATCGGATAATTACACCATTGGCAGTTGCGTCCACTGGTTTGAAGCCCGCAGGTAGGACACCTTACCATTTTAAAACAGCCCCTCCCTTTTCAGGCTCAAGTATTTATTATTACCGATAATGATATGGTCCAGAACTTCTATGCCCATAATTTCTCCCACCTGGGCTAATCTCTTAGTTAATGCTACATCGTCTTCCGATGGTGTCGGGTCGCCTGAGGGGTGGTTGTGCACAAAGATGATCGTGGCGGCGCTGGCTGACAGGGCTTCTTTAAATACCTCCCTGGGGTGAACGATACTGGTATCCAGGCTACCAACGGATATCTCTGAGCACTTTATTAGCTGACTCCGGGTATCCAGCAGGAGCGCCAGGAAATGCTCCTTCTTTTGATGCTGTAGTCTGCTCCTTACCAGGTTTACTACTTCATCAGGAGTCTTCATCGGTTGCTTTTCAGCCTGTTCCGGATAGTTGTCCAGCCGGTTTGCCAGCTCAAAAGCAGCCTTAATCTGAGACGCTTTGGCAGGCCCAATTCCCCTCACCTGGGCCAGTTCTTCCAGTGAGGCATCTGATATTCCGCTAATACTGCCAAACCGGCTGAGCAGTCTCTGGGCAGTTACAGTTACTGATTCGCCCGCGATACCTCTTCCCAGAATCAAAGCCAGCAGTTCCTGGCTGGAAAGGGCTTCCGCCCCAAACTTATGAAGTCTTTCCCTGGGTCGCTCTGAAACAGGTAAATCGTGGATGGTAAAAGACTTCTTCACTAACTCCATCCCCCCGCTCCGGTTTGAATAGCTAGAGACATGTCTGAAATAAAACTGAATGCTGCCGGTAGAGTGGCAGTTGTTGCTCCGGTTATTTGGTAGGACTGAAAAATATACTCCCGCCACAAAATGTTCAAGCCGTCCATATCGAAACCATAAACCTTTTCCAGGGCTCCGTCATAGCTGCTCCCCCGGCTAAAGGTAGTCAATAGCTCCAGCATCTTGTCTTGCCCGTAAGTGGTAATAAGGAATTCCACCAGACTGTAGCTCTGAGCGTAGGAGAGATACGATTCTCTGGCATAAGCTGAAAAGTGGCTGGATAAGCTGCGCACTGAGATAAGGTTGTTATTTTTCACGGCGCTTTCCAGATAATTAGCGAGTTGCGGTTCCAGCGTTCCTTCATTATAAGTGGCTAAACCTTCACTGAGCCAAGTGGGCAGGCCGATATAGGGATTATAGGTCATCTGGTGAACGACGAGGTGGGTTAATTCATGGGCAATGGAGGTCTTACCCCATGATATATTTCCCTGGTCTATACCAAGAACTATGATGCCAAAATCGGTAAAGGCGGCTCCGCCTGTCCATTCTTGAGGGAAAATCATGGCACCCTGCAAATCACGGGTGTTGGCGTAGATATATATATCAACCGATTTCTTTAAATAGGCACCGGTGTCCTCAGCCAGCCGGGTAAGAGCTTGCAGAGAGGCTGACATCAATTCTGCCGCAAAGGGCAGCCTTCCCTCATACCAGTATATAGTTATCTTATCCTTGGTGAATTCACGCCAGGCATAGCGATTATCATCAAAGCTTACTCTCGTTGGAGTCGTCTCGATTTTATCTCCGCTGACATCTTTTACCGTCCACCAGTACTCTACAACCGACCCGGGAGGAAGCCCGCCTGTTCTTCTCATGTCCCAGGACCACTCGGCATCAACGGTAGTGCCGGGTACAAACTCAATATAGACCTCGCTGGTTACCTGAGCGAAGCTTTCTCGCTCGACAGTGTAGTGTAAACGGATGTCAGTAATATCGACATCACTCTCGGCTGACAGGCTGAAGTGAAGCTGGAGAGGAAACTGTGCCTTAGCCGAGTTATCTAATATTGTTAACCCGCCCTGGGCTTGCGCCAGGGTCGGTGTCAATAATACCAGGACCAGACCAACAGCTAAAAGAAATACTTTTACTTTTTTCATCATTCTTCTTGCCCTATTATGGACCTGAGGTAAGCTGTAATAAATCCATCCAGATCGCCGTCCAGCACCGCATCCGTATTACTGGTCTGGTAATCAGTCCGGTGGTCTTTTATCATTTTATAAGGATGGAGAACATAGCTTCTAATCTGGTTTCCCCAGCCGGCAAGAATGCGGTCTCCCTTAAGCTTGGCTTTCTCTTCATCCTTCTTGGCCAGTTCCAGATTTAACAGGCGGGCATGAAGGATTTTTAAAGCAATTTCTTTGTTCTGGTGCTGAGAACGTTCACTCTGGCAACTAACTACCAGTTTTGTTGGCAGATGGGTTATCCTGACAGCGCTGCTGGTCTTCTGCATGTGCTGACCGCCCGGTCCGCTTGACCTGAATACATCCACCTTCAGGTCTTCAGGCTCTATCTTCAGGTCAACATCGGCTTCAGCTTCAGGTAGCGCTTCAATTAAAACAAAAGAGGTATGCCGGGCGTGGTCGGCGTCAAAGGGAGAAAGGCGAACCAGCCGGTGGACACCGTGCTCTGATTTGAGGTAGCCAAAGGCATATTCACCGCTAATTCCAATAGTGGCGCTCTTTATCCCGGCTGTATCTCCCGGGGAAGTATCCAGTATTTCTGCCTTATAGCCACGACGTTCTGCCCAGCGAAGGTACATTCTGAGCAGCATCTCTGCCCAGTCCTGAGATTCGGTACCTCCGGCTCCGGCATGAATCGTCAGGATAGCGTTCCTGGAATCATATTCGCCACTAAAGGCCAACTCCAGTTCAAGGTTATCAAGTTGAGTAGCCAATGTTTCTATTTCAGATTCGGCTTCTTCTCTGAATGAGGTATCTTCTTCCGCCAGGGGCAGGCTTTCCTTGATGTCAGCCATTCTCTTCTCCATGCCTCGCCACTTATCAACCGACTTTTTATGCTCGGCTAACCGGCGCATAACCCTCCGGGCTTGGGTCTGGTCTGACCAGAAATCCGGTCTAAGCGATTGTTTTTCCAGATTGGTAATCTCCTCTTCTTTAGCCGGGATATCAAAGATGCACCAGCGCCATAGAAATTCTGGTTCCCAGGTCCTTTAATCTCCCATTCAGTTCTTGCACTAGTGACCCCCTTATATAAATTGGCTGAAAGCAATCATCTGCAAATATTTACAGGTACCATAACATAAATTAATCCGGGTAATTCCCATTAACTACCTGCCTTGGATACCACGAAATCTTTTTTATATTCCAGGTTCCCACCGGCTGCCTGATGGGCAAGGCGGGTAGGTTCCGGTAAACGGTAACCACGGCAGCATTTCATAATCCAGTGAATGGCGGTCTGGCGGTCAATCTTGTGACCTGTGGATACATATACAGGCTTAACTCCTGGTTTAGTACGAAGAACCGCTCCAATAATTTCGCCCTTGTCCATAATATCCGCATAGCTGCCAGGTTTAATCCCTGGTTCCTCATAGTTCCCACAGAGCAGGGACTTAGCACAACCGATTGTCGGTATATCTAAAAAGAGGCCGAGGTGGGAGGCAAGGCCAAACCGTCGGGGATGAGCTACTCCATGTCCATCAACCAGAATCAGGTCAGGAGTAATACTGAGTTGCTCACAAGCCGCCAATGTCAGCGGTGCTTCACGGAATGACAAAAACCCCGGGATGTAAGGAAAATCGAGCCTGCCCCGGGCTACTTTGAACTCCACCACTTCCAGTTCGGGATAGTTTAGGACAACTACAGTCCCGGTAGCTATCTCCTGTCCTTTCTTCACCGAGATATCCACGCCAGCTATAAAATGAGGGTTGGAGACTTCGTTATTTCCGGAGACCCTGGCGGCCAGCTGATGCTGTATCTCTTTAGCCTGAGTAGTGGTAAGCTGCCAACTGTGTAAGCTATTTAACTTCATAACTCGATTATATCTATTAGATGGCTTTTTGACAACTCGGTTTGCTATTGACAGCGGCTGTTCTATAGCGCATAATATCCTGTAACGAATAATGGAGAGTGAAGGCGGAAAGTGGTAAAAATAAGATTAAGACGGGTAGGAACAAAGAACAAACCTAGCTACCGACTGGTTGTAGCAGATTCTCGGGCACCTCGTGATGGGGCGTTTATAAACATTATCGGGCATTATGACCCTTTGACCGATCCGGAAACTGTGGTTATAGATGAAGAAAAGGCCTTAAAATGGCTGATGCAGGGAGCACAGCCAACCGAGACCGTTGCCAGATTGCTGAAAAAAGTAGGCGTTACGGAAAAGTTCAAAACAATCAAGGAGAAGCCATGAAAGAGCTAGTTGAATTCATCGCTAGATCAATTGTCAACTCGCCAGATGATGTGGTGGTGACTGAGGAAGAGAGTGAGCAAGGCATAACGCTTAAGCTACAGGTTGCCGAAGAAGATAAAGGCAGGGTTATTGGTAAGCAGGGTCGAATCGCTGAAGCTATGCGAACTCTGGTCAGGGTAAAAGCAGCTAAAGCGGGGACCAGAGCTATTCTGGAAATCACCTGACCCGTAATCTGAAATAATCTCTGCAACAAAGGGTAGCCACACAACCTGCCCGTTTATTAGGGACTACTGACATCCAATGGTGGTGGGGGCGGGCGAGTTAATCCCAATTTAATTAGGTTTATGATGGAGTTCCACGTGGAGTATTTGGAGGTTTGTAATGGATTCTACAGAAGAGCCAAAATCTGAACAAAAACTCTGGGTTATATGCCCGGTATGCCATAAATCTAACCCCGCGGGAACACGCTACTGCGAACATTGCTGGGGAGCGGTAATCCATCCGGAAATTCCTCTGACCGCCGAGGAGGTAGAGGAAGCCTACAGACGCCGGCAGGCCTACCTGAGGCGCAGACAAATGTTTAAGAAAGTCCTGATTGGCATTGGTTCCGTGGCCGTCCTTTTAAGTATCTACCTCTTTTTATTATTTACCACCGATATTGTGTCCAGACCGCCACAGAATGTGAATTCTAATTCTCTGCCCGGTGATTGGGCCATGTTTCAGCATGATTTAGGTCACTCTGGTAGCGCTGACTCAACCACTCTTGTGCCGAAAGGGAATTTGAAATGGGTATTCTCCACGGACGCTCCTATTCATTCTTCACCGGCAATATCGAACGGTACCGTTTATTTCGGTTCTCAGGACCATAATTTCTATGCCCTGGATGCAGACACCGGCGTTAAAAATTGGGAATACGAAACAGGTAGCTGGGTTGAATCATCACCGGCAGTTGCCAACGGCACGGTTTACTTTGGCTCAAATGACAGCTGGATATATGCATTTGATGCTCAAAGTGGTGAAAAAACCTGGGAATTTAAGACTAATTTTCCGGTTAAGGCAGCCCCGGCAGTGGCTGATAATATTCTTTATTTTGGCTCCGATGATTATTTTCTCTACGCACTGGACGCGACAACAGGGACAAAGCTCTGGGATTTTAATGTCGGAGGCCCGGCGTGGTCTTTTCCCGCTGTGTCTGAAGGTGTTGTCTACATCGGCTCTTCTAGCGGCTGGGCCTATGCCCTGAATAGTCTGAACGGGCAGCGCCGCCTGCGTTTTAAGTCTCACTATGCCATTTACGCCAGCCCGGTAGTAAAAGATGGGACTGTCTATGTGGTTACCACTAACGGTTACTTATACGCTTTCGAAGGGGACGCTCGAACCAAGTACCGGGAACATGAAATAACTCCCTATTGGGCTCAAATGTACATAATGGGTGTGCCGGGAGTGACGAAACCACCGATTCAAACCGGCTTTTTATGGATGAAAAGGCTGGAGAGACCGGCTACTTCTTCTCCGACGATTGTAAATAATACACTCTATATTTGTTTGGAGAACACACTGATCGCCCTTGACATTGAGAGTCGTGAAGTACGCTGGGAATTTGAAACCGGTGGCACGATAAGGTCTTCTCCTGCCGTGGCAGGTTCCACTGTCTTTTTCGGCAGTGAAGATGGGCGGTTGTATGCTGTAGATGCCGCCAGCGGTAAAAAGCTCTGGGACTATCTTACCGGAGATAAAATCACTGCTTCTCCGGCTGTGGCCAACGGGGTAATATACATAGGTTCGCACGACGGCAAACTGTACGCTATAGAATAAACCTCATCAACTCCAAAAAATGAAGCCTTCCAAGCTAAAATATATTACTATTGGTAAAATCCTGTCCCCCTGGCGGACCGAAGGTCAATTGAAGGCAGAAGTACTGACTGATTTCCCGCGCCGTTTTGCCCCTTCCTCCAAGGTCTACATTAAACGCCAGCCCGCAACCATTGATGACCTTGAGTGGCGCAAGGGTAAAGCGATTATCAAGCTTGACACCGTTAACAACTTTAAGGAAGCCGAAAGGCTACGGGGACAACTGATAGAAATACGCGAGAGCCAGCTACAGGTGTTGCCTGAAGGGCAATACTACCATTTTCAGCTTGTTGGAATGAAGGTGCTGACAACTCAGGGAGAGCTACTGGGACATATCACCGAAATACTGACCACACCGAATAATGATACCTACATAGTTAGTGGTGAGAGGGGAGAAATTCTCATCCCGGCTGCTGAAGATATAGTAAAATCTGTTGACATCGAAAAAAAGTGCCTGGTAATTGAGCCCATCAAGGGGTTGTTAGATTTAAATAAAAAAGCGGCCTGATTGACTCAGCCGCTTTCTCGTAATTCCGTTATTTTCTGTCAGCCTGTCCTATAATCCCGGCCTTCTCCTTCTCCGCTCGGCTACCTTGAGCCGGATTAATGAACGGCGCAGGGATGCTTCAGCCCGGGCCATATCCAGTTCGGTAGTACTATGACTGAGCCTTTCCCGGGCGCGGCGTCTTGCCTCTTCTGCCCTGGCTAAATCTATTTCATCGTCCCTTTCAGCGGTATCAGCCAGAACTACCACCCGGTCTGGTCTTACCTCGAGAAAGCCGCCGGAAATAGCCAGGGAGAATTCTTGTCCGGCTTGTTTAACCTGTAACTCACCGGCCTGCAGTATAGTCATTAGAGGTGTATGGTGAGGTAGAATTCCCAACTCACCTTCAATACCCGGAGCGATAACAATATCCACTTCCTCCGAATAAACAACCCGTTCGGCGGTAACTATCTCAAGCATAATGACGGGCATTACTGGGTACTCCCCATTTTATTCGCCTCTTCTATGGCGTCATCTATGGTGCCTACCATGTAGAAAGCCTGCTCTGGCAAGGCGTCATGTTTTCCCTCCAGAATCTCTTTAAATCCACGCACCGTCTCTTCTACCGGCACATATCTTCCCGCTCTGCCGGTAAACACTTCGGCCACGAACATCGGCTGGGATAAGAATCTCTGGATTCTGCGGGCGCGGGCGACAGTAAGTTTATCTTCATCACTAAGCTCCTCAATGCCGAGGATGGCAATTACGTCCTGGAGGTCCTTATAGCGCTGAAGTACCTGCTGAACACCGCGGGCTACATTGTGGTGCTCTTCTCCAACGATATTGGGGTCAAGGATACGTGATGTTGAGGTTAATGGGTCTACTGCCGGGTAGAGGCCCTGTTCAACGATAGACCTCTCCAGGGCAATAATGGCGTCAAGGTGGCCGAAAGTGGTAACCACGCCCGGATCAGTATAATCATCGGCAGGAACATAAACGGCCTGGAACGAGGTGATAGACCCCTTCTTGGTTGAGGTGATTCGCTCTTCTAGCTCGCCGACTTCGGTTGCCAGGGTTGGCTGGTAGCCCACCGCCGAAGGCATCCGCCCCAGCAGGGCCGATACCTCCATACCGGCCAGGGTATAGCGGTAGATATTATCAATAAAGAGCAGGACATCCTGTCTCTCTACATCCCGGAAGTATTCAGCCATGGTCAGTCCGGTCAGTCCCACCCGTAACCGGACGGCGGGCGGTTCGTTCATCTGCCCGAAAACAAGGGCTGTCTTCTCAATTACTCCTGATTCCTGCATTTCGCGCCACAGGTCATTACCTTCACGAGACCGTTCACCTATCCCGGTGAAAACAGAGAAACCCCCATGCTCGGTAGCAATATTACGGATAAGCTCCTGGATAATTACCGTTTTGCCGGTACCGGCGCCACCATAAGCGCCGATTTTACCCCCCTTGGTAAAGGGGGTGATCAGGTCAATTACTTTAAGGCCGGTCTCAAGTATCTCGGTTGTTGTTTCCTGCTCCTCTAGTGTTGGCGGCAGACGGTGGATAGGCCACCTCTCCTCGGTTTTTACCTCGCCGAGGCCATCAATCGGCTCACCGAGGACATTGAACAGCCGTCCCAGGGAAGCTCTGCCTACCGGTACGCTGATTGGAGCTCCGGTATCTATGACCTTGGTGCCCCGCTGTAGGCCTTCAGTTGGTGAGAATGCCAGGCATCTCACCCAGTTGTTGCCAACATGCTCCTGAACTTCAAAGATCACCTTGCCGCTTTCAGTATCAATCTCAAGAGCGTTAAAAAGCTCAGGTAGCTCGCCCGACGGAAACTCTACATCAATTACCGTTCCGATTACCTGAACCACTTTACCTTCTGCCACTTTTCACCTCACAAACTTTGCTCGCAGGCAATAATCTTTTACTTATTTCGGGGACAGGGCTTCGACCCCGCCGGTAATATCTAAAAGTTCTTTGGTAATGGCTTCCTGCCTGGCTTTATTATACATCAGGGTTAAATCACTGACTAATTCCGCGGCATTTTCGGTGGCGTTTTTCATTGCCACCATTCTGGCTGATTGTTCGCTGGCGATTGCCTCAAGTATAGCGTGGTAAATTTGCATCTCAATAAATCTGGGTAACAGTCCTTCAAACACCGTAACCGAATCCGGCTCGTAAAGAAAATCCGTATTCTGGCCCGAGGTTGTTTCTTCCGGCTCGATTGGCAGTAACGGCAGTACTACCGGGTTCTGTACTAGTGTGGATACGAATTGGGGGTAGGCCAGGTAAGCGGCGTCTATTTCGCCATTGGTGTAATCATCAATAATACACCTGGAAATGGGCAGGCTATCAAGAAAGCTAGGCCGGTCACCCAGGCCGGTAAACTCAGCCCGAATCTCACGGCGGGTACGCCTCATAAAATCTACCCCTTTACGGCCAACACAAATGAGGCTGGCCGACGCCGGCTGTTCCAGGATAAAACTGCCCGTCCTGCGGTTGATATTGGCAACGAGCCCGCCACATAAACCGCGGTCAGGAGTAATATGCACGATTGCTATTTTTTTTATCGGCCGGCGTTGCAGCAGGGGATGCACTGCTCTCTCTGCCTGGGATATATTAGACAGGTCGGCTATTACCTGCCTGATTTTTTCGGAATAAGGTCGTCCGGCAAGACCGCGCTCCTGCGCCCGTTTCATCTTTGAAGTGGCAATCATTTCCATTGCCCGGGTAATCTTGGAAATGCTTTTGACGCCCTTTATCCGACGCCGAATTAACCGAATATCAGCCAATAGTAATCCTCGCTATCTTAAGCTCTACCTTGTTTAAACTCGGTTATCGCTGTCTTAAACGCTTCTTCGGTCTCGGAGCTTAAATCTTTGTCTCTGGCGATGGTCCCGGCTATCTCAGGGTGGCTTGTCTCCATGAATCTATGGAAATCATTTTCAAAAGCTGCCAGCTGGTCAACAGCGATGTCATCAAGGTATCCGTTAACGGCAGCGTACAGAATCATTACCTGTTTTTCCATTGACATCGGTACATACTGCCCCTGTTTTAAAACCTCTGTAGTCCGGCGTCCCCGCTCAAGCTGGTTTCGGGTTGCTTGGTCCAGCTCGGAGGTACCGAACTGGGCAAAGGCTGCCAGCTCACGGTACTGCGATAGCTCCAGTCTCAGTCTTCCGGCTACCCGTCTCATGGCTCTGGTTTGAGCGGAACTGCCGACACGGGAAACGGATAGGCCTACATTTAAGGCCGGTCTCTGCCCGGCATTGAAAAGGTCTGATTCAAGGTACATCTGTCCGTCTGTAATGGAGATTACATTGGTTGGGACATAGGCGGACACATCCCCTGCCTGGGTCTCGATAATTGGCAGGGCGGTTAGTGAACCGCCTCCGTGAGCATCATCATACTTGGCCGCCCTTTCGAGGAGGCGGCTGTGAAGGTAAAATATGTCGCCGGGATAAGCTTCTCTCCCCGGCGGACGGCGCAGCAGCAGCGAGAGCTGGCGATAAGCCCAGGCGTGCTTGGAGAGGTCGTCATAAATAACCAGCGCATCCTTACCCTGTTCCATAAACTCTTCTCCGATGGCACAACCGGAGTAAGGGGCAAGATACTGGAGAGCAACCGAATCGGCTGCATTGGCCGCTACCACTATAGTGTGCTCCATAGCGCCGTGTTCTGTCAGAGTAGCCACTACGCGTGCCACCTTGGATACTTTCTGCCCGATGGCAACATAGATGCAGGTTAAATCACCGCCCTTTTGATTGATAATTGTGTCAAGAGTGATGGCCGTTTTTCCGGTTGAACGGTCACCGATAATTAACTCCCGTTGTCCCCTCCCCAGGGGAATCATACTGTCTATTGCCTTAATCCCGGTCTGTACCGGGGTGTTAACAGCTTGTCGAACGGCAACACCCGGGGCAATTCGCTCTATCGGCCGGGTGCCATCACTCTTTATCGGGCCCTTGCCGTCAAGCGGATTGCCAAGAGGGTCAACCACGCGACCGATAAGAGCATTACCTGTGGGTACTTCGGCAATAAGTCCGGTACAGCGCACTTCATCTCCCTCTTTGATGGATGTGTAATCACCGACTATGATGGCAGCCACGCTGTGTTCTTCAAGGTTCATGGCAATACCAGAAATGTTGTTGGGAAACTGGAGAAGTTCGTTATACCTGGCTGTGGCCAGGCCCCGGATTCTGGCAATGCCGTCACCTATCTCGATAACCGTGCCGACATCAACCATGGTGGCTGACATACCGAAACTCTCAATCTGTTTTTTGAAAACAGATGCGATGTCTTGCCCTTTTGTTGTCATCTAATCTTCCTCCCCTTTTCTCCTCAAGAGGTTATGTCTGAACTGACTGCCTCTTATCTGGCGGCGTTATCCAGTTCTTTTTTCAAAGCCGCTAATCTGCTGCGAATACTACCGTCAATCAGCTTGTCTCCAACCTTGATAATTATTCCGCCTACGATGCCGGAATCCACCTTGCTTTTGAGGATTACCGGCTTACCCACCAGCGAAGTCAGGCGCTGGGCTATCTTAAGCTTGTATTCATCATCGAGCTCTATGGCGGTGGTAATCTCGGCAACCTCAGCCCCTTCAATGCCGTGGTAGTTATCAAGCAGTCGCTGGTATTCGTCAGAAATTTCGGCCACATCGGGTAGCCTGCCTTGTGTCATTAGCTCGGATACCAGCTTCAGTGCCTCCGGGTTTACCTCGATTAACCGCTCGGAAAGAACCTTGGCTTTCTCATCGATACTGACCTTGGTGTCCTCAAGCAAAGAAAGTAGTGTAGTGTCCTTGACCAGACCGGCAATCCTTCTCAGGTCAGACTGCCATCCGTTCAGATCCTTTTGTTCGAGGGCAATTTTAAAAATTTCCTGGGCGTGTTCCAGGGCACTGTCAGCCATTATTGACTCCCTTTAAACAGTTGCCTAGCTCTTTTTCAGCACTTCGCTTTCGGCGAGCACTTTATCAATAAGCTGGCGATGTGCTTCCTTATCAAGTTGCTGCTCAATTACCTTCTCGGCTGCCGATATTGTAAGTTCGGCAACCTCTTTCCGAAGCTCGTCAATAGCCTCGTCTCTCTCCCGCTGAATTTCAACCCGGGCTTTGGAGATAAGAGCTTCGGCTTCCGGTTTAGCTTCCTCCTTGGCTTTCTGACGAATTTCGTCTCCTGCTTTCACCGCCCGGGCAACCATTTCCTGCCCTTCTTTACTGGCGGCTTCAATTTGCTTCTTGGCTGATGCCTCCGAGCTGGCTGCTTGCTCCTTGATGGACTCTGTCTGCTCAATGCTCTCTTTTATCCGGTTTGAGCGTTCATCAAATATTTTAAGGATTGGCTTGTAAGCAACCAGGTAGAGAAGAACCAGCAGAACTGTAAAATTAATCAGTTGAGCTATTAAAGTAGATACATTAATTCCAAGACCTTCCAAGGCACTGCCTCCTCTTTACCAGACTAAGCAACAAATACAAGTACGACCGCGATAACCAGAGCGTAAATCGCTACGGCTTCCGCGAATGCTATTGCCAGAATCATATTGGTCATAATTGGTCCTCTGGCTTCAGGGTTACGGCCGATTGCCTGTAGAGCGCCTAGACCAATCAGGCCGACGCCAATTCCGGGGCCGATGGCTCCCAGACCGATTGCCAGACCGGCGGCCAACATCCTCATAGTCTCTGCATCCATTAATCATCCTCCTTCTGGTAGTTATGCAGGTTTATCTGCAAATAATAACAAAAACTTTTTGTTTTAATGTGCCTCTCCGCCGTGAGGTATGGTGGCGGCAGAAGCGAATACCAGTGTTAAGCCGGCAAAGACGACGGCTTGAATCAAGCCTACGAATAACTCAAGGCCATAGAAAGGCAGGGCAAGTAACCAGGGCATAAGGAACATCATCATTAGTATAAGAATCTCGCCGCCGGTCATATTGCCGAATAGACGGAAGGTGAAGCTGACAACGCGGACAAACTCGCTCATCAACTCCAGTACACCCACGAATATGTCAATCAGTCCCATTCCGATACTGGCGAAACCGGCACC
>JAZFUA010000060.1:0-3075 GCA_036446975.1 Dehalococcoidales bacterium | reverse complement strand
GTCCGGAGGAAGTGGAGTCTCCAAAGAGTACCGTTATCCTGGGTGAGAGTGATTGGGATAGTATCAATATCCACAATAGCATTGTTGCTTTCATCCTGGAACATGGCTATGGTTTCGGGATAGAGTATGTTTTCAATTCAGAACAGGCTATGGCTACCGCCTTGATAAATGGGGATATAGACGTGGTGGTGGAAGGCAGGATTGAGGGCATTTCCGAGTACGAGCCGGCTATAGCCGATGGCACTATCGTGGATGTCAGTCCTGCCAATGACATCCTTGTTAATGGCGATTTTGCCCAAAGGGAACGGGTGGCAGTTATATTCCTGCGCAGATATAAAATATCAGCCGATATGACGGACGACTTACTTGCTTACTTGAAGGAAAATGAACTAGAGGCTAGAGATGTCTATGTTTATTTCTTGCAAGAATATGAGTCACTCTGGACCCAATGGGTTACAGTAGCCGTAGCCACCAAAGTCAGACTAGCCCTGGAATAAATAACAGGCCCAGTGTTGAAGGAGTGGGATTTCCCCTTTTAACTTGTTTTAACTTGTATTGAACTGCTCCTGGTTACTTATCGTTCTTGCCACTAACAATAGTTTGCCCGAAAAAAGTATCTGCCGGGAGCTTAAAAACTCCCGGCAGATACTTACCTGTTCAGATATACCTGTATACCAGGTTGAACCTAAAATCCCATAGACCTTTTTAAATCCTGGTCTATCCAGATGTATTGTGCACCCAAATCCTTGAAATAGCCTATGGTTACTTCACCGGAGTAGCCCTTCAGCCAGGGCCACCAGAACATGTATTTAGGCACATAAGGGATTGGGACGGCGTATGCCGAGGGAAGGACATATAGCAACAGTTCCCTCATGCGGACCATTCCTGCATTACCACCTTCTGTGAGGATAAGATGTCGGACCTCAGCCAACCCCTGGTCGATGACAGGGTCGAAGATATGACTCGTGTTGGCCGGTCCTGAGGGCGTTCCGGTCAGAGTCGGGGTCGTGTGAAACACGCTTATAGGTGCTGTGCCGCCATCTGTCAGCCCTTCATAATCGCCTTTGGCGAGCATGGTTGCCCTGACCCCGGAGTCCCTGACATCAAGCTCCAGTTCGACGCCCACCTTGGCCCACTGGTCCTTAATTATCGCCCAGTAATCTGTAGTGGTAGCGGTCATGAGCGCCTTGGTCTTGAAGCCGTTGGGGTAGCCGGCTTCAGCCAGGAGTTCCTTGGCCTTTTCGGGGTTATAGACAAAAAGCTCTGTTATTGATTCCGGGGTGTCAGGGTCGTCAAGGCCGACATAGAGGGCTTCGTATCCCGGTGTCGGCGGAAATGGCCAGTTCAGGAGTTGCCCGAAACCATTGGCCAGACCCTGGTCTATTGCCCCAAGATCGGTGGCCATATGGAGTGCCCGGCGTACCCGGATATCGTCAAAGGGCGGCGTATCAGACGGAAAGTCCAGAGACTCGGGGGAGCCGCTGACTCTGCCCGGCAGGGTTTGTCTTTCCATCAACCCTTGCGTTGTATTTCTCATCATTTCAGCGTCTTCCCACTCGAAGCCGCCCATCCGGTCAACCTTGCCTGTCCGAATGGCGGCGTGCCGGGTAGACAGGTCAGGTATGATGAGGAACCGAACCTTGTCTATGTAGGGTAGCTGGTCGCCCTCGCCCGGACCTACCGGGTTCTTCATCCAGTAAGCGGGGTTTCTTTCCATAATGGCCGTGCTGGCCGGAACCGAATCCATGAGAATGTATGGTCCGGTACCGGCGGTGGCATTCTTCCAACCTGTCAAATCAGCATCAGCCAACTCGGCCGGGAAGATTTGGGTTAACGCGCCGAATCGGAATATGCCTGTTATTAGAGCGTCAATAGGAAGCTTAACGGTGATTTCCCAAGGGCCGGTTTTGGTTATTACAGCTTCCCTCAACGGGTGATTGGTCCGGTATACATAAGCCATGGTCTCGGTAACCATCCGCGTCATGTGGATGAGGACATCATCTGTGGTCAGTTCCCGCCCGCCGACCATTCGGCTGGCTTCGACGTTCGGGTTAAGACCGTAGTTCATCCCCTGTCGAATAGTGTAGACGATAGTTCCGATGCCGTTCTCAAAATCGGTCGTCCACTCAGTTTTCTCAGCAACAAGACCCTGCTTGTGCTCCCAAACATCATACTGGCCCATCCAGTCAGTTTCAGCGGTGCCGTAACCGCCGGCGATTCCCTTTGCCCAGTTGCCCGCCCAAAGACCCTGATGACTCAGGTCTATAGTCGAGCCTCCTCAGCAGGATTCAATAGAGGCAAATGTGCGTATATCGCCGCTCAGGTAAAGGTTAAGCGTGCCGCCGTATTGGGGCTTTTCGGAAGATATTACCTCTTCTTCTGTAGGCGTTTCTGTCGGGGTAGTCGGGGTAGTCGGGGTAGTCGGAGTAGTCGGGGTAGTCGGGGTGGTCGGAGTAGTCGGGGTGGCCGCCGGACCGCAGGCTGCTATCACCAGGGACAGCACCATCAGGCCGCTCACCACCATCCATAGAATTCTCTTTCTCATCTTTTCCTCTCTTTTCCTCCTTTTTTTAAATTCGGATTTTACTAGTTAACTAGTTAATAGGAAGACTTTATACTATATTGCTAAAAGCATCACCACCTTAACTGGCCCTGCCGCAAAGCCCGATTTCCCCCACAGCTCCGGTCACGGGAGGGTGAGGAAAAATATTTAAACTGCTAGGGAAAGAACAAAACACAACAGTACCCTGGTTTTCCCTGGCAGGACCGGCATTGGATTACCTCTTTCTTTAACCTTTTCACACTGCTGCTCACTCAATACAACTCTGAAGCTTACTGGTAGCCGGTATCTATTAAACCTAAAAAGGGCGCCAGCAACCACTAATAGCGATTTCCAGCGCCCACATATTCATCATTTTATCTCCTTACTAACTATCTGCGAAGTGGAGATAGGTCAAGAATATTTCTTATTTATTCCCCGCACTATTATGCGGAGTAATTGGATTGCAGTATAGTACTCCCTTGAGAGTTTGTCAATACCCCGCTTAGTTTTCCATAGAAATCCGACACTCATCC
>JAZFUA010000059.1:0-3483 GCA_036446975.1 Dehalococcoidales bacterium | reverse complement strand
GTGTGAAACTATTGGGCGGACAGGGTATACTACCGTAGATTTAAATGCAGGTTGCCAAATTAAATAGAGCACCTGCGAAACTTGGGCCGACCTGTTTACTTCATAAATAAAAACAGAGGGAGAGTAATAATACCAGCAAAGAAAATAATCTCAAGTGATGCCGCTCCACCTGCTGCAGGCCCATATTCTCAGGCGGTTCAGGCGGGCAACTTCTTGTTTCTTTCAGGTCAGCTACCATTGGACCCCGAATCCGGGAAAATTAAGGGAAATGATATAGAAACTCAGACAAAACAGGCCCTAAATAATATGCAGGCCATCCTGTCTGCGACCGGCTTATCTTTATCCGATGTTGTTAAAACCACTGTATTTCTTAAGGATATCCAGCATTTTTCCCGGATGAACGAGGTATATAAAGAATATTTTAATCAGGACCCGCCCGCCCGTTCCTGTTTTGAAGTGGCCAATCTTCCCTTGAATGCCCTGGTGGAAATCGAGTCGATAGCCCTTAGAGAAGAATAGAGATCTTAAACAAAGATATAACCCGCCACCGATTTATTAATCGGCCGGCTGCTTGATTTTCCATTGTTGGTAACGTAGAATTTAGATACTGTTTGAGCGCGGGCCGTTAGCTCAGTGGTAGAGCGCTGGTTTCACATACCAGAGGTCACTGGTTCAAACCCAGTACGGCCCATTGTACATTTGCCTATAGTGATGTGAGGAAGTTACTCCCCAGCCGTACATTCAGTGTGTAATGCCGGTTTGAGTGATGCCTGACTTAATAACCTTCATTACAAGCCAGAGTCTCCTCAAGAGCCAATGATTATAATTTTACAATCAAATGCTCTTGAGTTATAATATGGACACTTGGCACTATTAAAATTGAGGGGATTTCTAACCTGCATCAGGAAACACAATGATTATCAGCCAAACTCCGTTCCGCGTTTCATTTTTCGGTGGCGGTACCGACTATCCTGCCTGGTATGAAGAAAATGGAGGAGCGGTACTGGGCACTACCATCGACAAATACTGCTATATTACCTGCCGTCACTTACCGCCTTTCTTCGAACATAAACACCGAATTGTCTATTCCAGGATGGAACAAGTTCTGAATACTGAAGATATTGATCATCCTTCGGTAAGGGAAACCCTAAAATTCATGGAGATTACCGAGGGTATGGAAATTCACCATGATGGTGACTTACCAGCCAGGACCGGACTCGGTTCGAGTTCTTCGTTTACGGTAGGTCTTCTCCATGCCCTGTATGCCCTCAAGGGAATGATGCCCAGTAAAAAACAGCTTGCTATGGACGCCATTCATGTCGAAAGGGACATTATCCAGGAAAATGTCGGCTCTCAGGACCAGGTACTGGCCGCTTTCGGTGGGTTTAACCGCATTGATTTCAGCGGGAAAAACGATATCGATATTCAACGCATTACGGTTAAACCAGAAAGACTTAAATTGCTTCAGGACCACCTGATGCTGTTCTTTACCGGGTTTTCCAGGATAGCTTCAGAGATTGCCGCCGAGCAAATTCAACAAACTCCCAACCGGACGCGGGAGCTTTCCGAGATGTACTGCATGGTCGATGAAGGAATAAAAATCCTCAACGGCAATAATGACCTTTCGGACTTCGGCAAACTGCTGAACGAAAGCTGGCAGTTGAAACGCAGCCTGACTGATAAGATATCTACTCCCCAGATTGATGATATTTATTCTGCGGCCCTGGAAGCTGGAGCAATCGGCGGTAAGTTACTCGGTGCCGGAGGCGGTGGTTTTATTCTGTTCTTCACTAAACCCGAGGTCCAGCCTAAAGTGCGGGCAAAACTGGGCAATCTCCTGCATGTCCCTTTTAAGTTTGAAAATCAGGGGAGCCAGATTATTTTTTATGAGCCGGAGAGGGATTATGGCGCCTCAAGCTAGAATTGAGGAGTTGGAAGAAAAAGCCAAGCTGGCCCGGCAAGTTGTTCTGGATATGTGCACGCAGGCCGGCGAGGGGCGAATTGCTTCGGCTTTTTCCTGTATGGAGATTCTGGTGGCTCTTTTCCAGGGAGGAATCCTCCGCTTTGACACAAACAATCTGCAATGGGAAGAAAGAGATAGATTTATAATGAGTAAAAGCCCGGGGGTAGTCGGGCTTTATCCCATACTTAGCGACCTCGGTTTCATTCCCGGTGTCGAATTAGAAAAGTTCTGCCAGGATTGCAGCCTGCTGGGACCTTACGGGGGCAACCTGCCCGGTGAGATTCCCGGCGTTGAAGCGGCCTGGGGCTCGCTGGGTCACGGTCTGGGAGTGGGGTCAGGTCTGGCTCTGGCTGCCAGGATGGACCAGAAAAAGTATATGACCGTAGTCCTGCTCGGTGATGGCGAATGTTATGAGGGTGCGATATGGGAAGCGGCCATGTTTGCAGGACACCACGAACTTAACAATCTGGTAGCGATTGTCGACCGCAACGGGCTATGCACCATTGACTTTACCGAAAACTGCCTCCGGTTGGACCCCTTCGAAAGCAAGTGGCAGGCTTTTGGCTGGGATGCAGTCACTATAGATGGTCATTCTTTTAATGAAATATTCACCGCTTTTGAAGACTTCCGAGACAGAAAATCAAATAGACCCCTGGTTATCATTGCTAATACCATTAAAGGAAAAGGTATATCTCTGCTGGAAAATAATCCGATGGGTCATATTATTATTCCTGATGAAGAGCAACTGCAAAAGGCGAGGGAGGAATTACGCCGGTGAATCTCACCATGAGGGATGCCTTCCTCGATGAGCTGTATGACATTGCCCTGAAAGACCGGCAGGTAGTTTTCATCTCCAATGACTTCGGCGCTCCGAGTCTTGATAAATTCAGAGAAGACTTGACCAGCCAGTTTATTCATATTGGTATTGCCGAACAGAATATGGTCAATGTGGCTACCGGACTGGCGATGGCAGGCAAAATTGTCTATATGTACTCTATCGCCCCCTTCCTTCCCCTGCGCTGTTTCGAGCAAATCAGGGTACACCTGTCAATGAAGGGCTTCCATGTAACCGGTGTAATGGTTGGCGCCGGTTATTCTTATGACCTTTCCGGCCCGACCCACCAGGCCCTTGAGGATATCGCCATCATGAACTCCCTGCCAAATATGACCATTCTTAACGCCTCAGATAGTATCATGGGGAAGGCCTTTGCCCGGATGAGCTATGAGAATCCGGGGCCGAAATATATCCGCTTTGACCGGGAAAAGCTGCCGCCTCTGTACGACAGCAGTGAGGATTTCTCCGCTGGCATCGGTATCCTTAAAGAAGGGCGGGACCTGACGATTGTGGCTACCGGTATCATGGTGCACCGGGCTTTTGAGGTAGCCGACGAGCTTACCAGGCACTCTGTAGACGCCGGTATTATTGACCTCTACCGGATAAAACCGCTCAATGAAGAGCTTCTCCTGGATGCTGCCCGGAAAACGGGCAGAATTCTGACCATTGAAGAGAGTTTTGTAAG
>JAZFUA010000058.1:0-3724 GCA_036446975.1 Dehalococcoidales bacterium | reverse complement strand
ATGTTGCCGATTATGCTCACGATTTTAACCCCTACCAGAATCATAATGAACAGGCTACCGTGTGGGTTGGCAATGCCAGGGACAAAGATGCGGCTGACCAGCTCCTGGCAAAAATGGTAGCCGGTATAGCGGAGAACGACTCCGGATTCAGTAACTTGCGAATGTTAGCAGTCTCTAACTACGATGTCTACCAGGCAGATGGTTACGGAGGCAAACATTTCTTCTATCACTCCCGAAAATCCGGAGAGAGGGTTGTCTGGTTAATAATACAATCGAATAACGAAATTTCAATTCTGGAACAAGCTCTAAATATATTTTGAAAGGGAAAATAAAGAAAAATTAATTGAGCAGGAAAAGATGGTTTGTAATCGCTGGGATAATTTTAGTGGTGGCTATTAGCTACGCTGGCTACTACTTTTTCATTCATAAAGGAAGCGACATTCTGGCCGTTAGCGCCTTTAATTTGCAGGCAGAATCCGTTCAAGGCCAGCAGTTATGGGTTAAGGGTAGAGTAACCCCCGGTTCTGTTAATTGGGACGATGAGACCAGGGTTATAAAATTTGTTCTCAGTGATAACCGAGAAAGCCTGGATATTATATATGAAGGAACCGTGCCTGATGATTTCAGGCCCGGGGCTGATTTGGAGATACAGGGCAGTTTGAACTCCGATGGTATCTTCGTAGCCCAAAGTCTGGGGCGGCCGGTTTCACTTTGCGGGTTTTGTCACTAACAGAATGGAGAGCTATTCTTAATAATAAAGTTTGAGGGGGATAAAAGGAGATGTCAAAAGAAACCACCCATAAAAACAAGGTAATCCTTCCGGTAACTGGTATGACCTGCGCCACTTGCGTGGCTACCATCGAGAAAGGTCTTTCTAAAGTACCCGGAGTATCTCAAGTCAATGTTAATTTAGCCACTGAAAAGGCATCCGTGGAATATGACTCAAGCAAAGTAGATACCATGGCATTGATGAACACCATATCAGACGCTGGATATGGCGTGGCTATGGAGAAAAAAACCTTCGCCATAACCGGTATGACCTGCGCTTCATGCGTCTCTAATGTGGAAAAGGCCCTCAAAGAGGTGGATGGAGTCATCTCGGCCAGCGTTAATCTTGCCACTGAGAAGGCTACCGTTGAGTATCTTAGCGGTGAGGTTAACCTGATAAGTTTAAAAAAGGCGGTGGATGATGCCGGCTACCACATTATTGACGAAGAAAAGACTGGAAAGAAGAAGGTTACTTTTGCGGTGACGGGGATGACCTGCGCTTCCTGTGTCTCCAATGTGGAAAAAGCCCTGCAAGGGGTGGATGGGGTCATCTCGGCCAGCGTTAATCTTGCTACGGAAAAGGCTACCGTTGAATACGATGCCGGGAAAACGGGTATGACTACTTTTAGAAGAGCCCTGGATGACGCTGGCTATGGTATCGGGGCTGAGATAAGCGCCGAAGGTATTACTGAACCTGATGCCCTGATGGCAGCTACCCGCCGTGAAATCAAAGCTCTCAAAAACAAGCTGATATTTTCCGCCGGTATCGGCCTTTTCATGCTCGCTGTCGCTATCTCGGAGCTTACCGGGGGATGGGCGCCTTCCTTTTTAAGAAATCACTATCTGCTCTGGGTGCTGGCCACGCCGGTACAGTTCTGGGCGGGCTGGCAGTTCTACCATGGCGCCTGGGCGCGCCTGAAGCACAAGGCGGCCAATATGAACACCCTTATAGCTGTTGGGACATCAGCCGCTTATTTCTATAGCGTGACGGCTATCCTCTTCCCCGGCTTCTTTGCCACCGGTGGCCGGGAAGCCAGTGTTTATTTTGATACGGCCGTAATCATAGTTGCCCTCATTCTGCTGGGGCGATTTCTCGAAGCTAGAGCCAAAGGACAGACCTCGGAAGCTATTAAAAAACTTGTCGGTTTACAACCCAAAACGGCCAGGGTAGTGCGTCAGGAACAGGAAATGGATATACCGATAGAAGAAGTAATAGTTGGGGATATCGTCATCGTGCGGCCGGGAGAGAAAGTGCCGGTTGATGGCATTATCAAAGAGGGCTATTCAAGTCTTGATGAGTCAATGATTACAGGTGAAAGCCTACCTGTAGAGAAGAAGGTGGGCGACCAGGTAATTGGGGCTACCATCAACAAGACGGGTAGCTTTCGCTTTGAAACGACCAAGGTAGGTAAAGACACGGCATTGGCCCGGATTATCAAGCTGGTAGAGGAGGCTCAGGGGAGCAAGGCTCCCATTCAGAGGCTGGCCGACATCATCTCAGCTTACTTTGTGCCGGTGGTTATCGTTATCGCCATTATTACCTTTATCCTCTGGTTTGTTTGGGGGCCATCTCCATCCTTGACTTTTGCCTTGCTTAATTTCGTGGCTGTGTTAATTATCGCCTGTCCCTGCGCCCTTGGCCTGGCAACCCCTACCGCTATCATGGTAGGTACGGGTAAAGGAGCCGAGAATGGCGTCCTTATCCGGAGTGGCGAAGCGCTGGAGACAGCCCATAAGATAAAAGTTATCATCCTGGATAAAACCGGCACCCTCACCCAGGGAAAGCCGGTGGTAACCGATATAGCAACTACCCCCGCCTTTGGAGAGGAGGAGTTGCTCATAATGGCAGCTTCAGCCGAGCGAGGCTCCGAGCATCCCCTCGGAGAATCTATTGTTAATGCGGCCAGGGAAAAGAATCTGACCCTCTCCGATGCCACTGAGTTTAATGCTATCCCCGGTTTCGGTATTGAAGCCAGGTTAAATGGACAGAAGGTGCTTTTGGGCAACCTGAAACTGATGCAAGAACGGGGACTCTCTCTGGATGGCATGGAGGAAAAGGCTATTCAGTTCTCCAACGAGGGGAAGACCCCAATGTTTCTGGGTATCGATGGAAAAGCCGCCGGTATAGTAGCCGTGGCCGATACCCTCAAACCCAACTCAAAAGAAACCGTGAAAGAGCTACAACGTTTGGGATTGGAAGTGGTGATGCTTACCGGAGATAACCAGCGTACCGCTGATGCTATTGCCAAGGAAGTAGGTATTGACCGTGCCCTGGCAGAGGTACTCCCCGAATATAAATCCAGGGAAGTGAAGAAACTTCAGGATGAAGGAAAAGTTGTAGCCATGGTAGGCGATGGCATAAACGATGCTCCGGCACTGGCCCAGGCTGATGTTGGCATCGCTATCGGTACCGGAGCTGATGTAGCTATGGAGGCAGCCAGCATTACCCTGATGAGTGGTGACCTGAGAGGGGTAGTTACAGCCATAGCTCTGAGTAAACGGACCCTGAGAACAATCAAACAGAACCTTTTCTGGGCTTTCGCCTACAATAGCGCCCTTATCCCGGTGGCGGCTGGAATATTGTACTTTGTTTTCGGTCGGACCGGGACGCCGCCAGGCTTGCAGTTTTTCCTGGGAGATTACGGGTTCCTCAACCCGATGCTGGCCGCGTTTGCAATGGCGACAAGTTCCGTAACTGTAGTGTCCAACTCGCTGCGTCTGAAAAGATTCAGGCCGGCTAAGTTTGGGAATTAAATAACAGGAGGTGATCAAATGGCAGTAGACCCGGTTTGTAAAATGGATGTGGAAGAGAGCACAGCAGCCGCTACCTCGGAATACAAGGGAGAGAAATACTACTTCTGCGCTGTCGGCTGCAAGCGGGCTTTTGACCAGGAACCAGAGAAGTACCTAGCTGAGGCAAAGTAATAGGTTCGCTGAAGACACCGCTAAAATAAGA
>JAZFUA010000057.1:0-3264 GCA_036446975.1 Dehalococcoidales bacterium | reverse complement strand
GGTTTGTAACCTCATGATTAGATACTGTCTCTGGTTGAGAAATTCGGGTATGGCGTACAGAGTAGGAACTGCCATTCGTAGCTACAACAATTGTGCCTGACTCACCTGTACCATATATCGTTGCTCTGACTTCACCCAAAGCGTCGATGGTTTCCTGGTGGGGATAACCGTAGCTGTTACCTTCTTTTGCCATGTATATAGCGTATTCTGGTATTACAGTGCTCAGGAACTGAATGGATGACGATAACCTGGACCCATGTTGTCCAACCTTCAGAATTTCTACTTCCGGAACAACACCTGCCGTAAGCATACTTGTCTCAGTCTCTTTCTCGGTATCCCCCATAAAAAGGAAGTCAACACCCCCATAGCTTAGACTCAACACGATGGAATTATTATCGAAAGAACCCTCCAAATCGGCAGGATGAAGAACATTCAGGACAAGCTCTCCAGCCTGAATAATATCCCCTCGCCGTGCTTCATTTACCTGGGTGCCCTCTGAGTAAACTGCTGATATGAACTGGGAATAAGTATTTGAACTGCCCTCGTCTCCATTATGCCAGATTTCTTTAACTTCAAATTCATTCAAAACTTGAATCAGTCCACCAATATGGTCAACGTGTGGGTGGGTGGCTATCATTATTTCCAGAGGCCCGTCTATATAAGCCCTTATATAATTGACAACTCCGGGGCTTCGACTGCCACCATCAATCAGGATTTCTGTTTCTCCCAAATCGATAAATATTGAGTCACCTTGTCCCACATCTATGAAGTGAACTTTTAACTCACCCAAAGGTAGCCCTGAAATCGTTTCGGTAACAGGCTCAGTGGTTCCGGATGTAGACCCGTCAGAAGTTACAGGTTCTTCCTCGGCCGAGGGATTCGTAGTCTCTTCTGTGACAGTTGTAAGGTAAGAAGGCAGCGGCTCCGGTTCAGGTAGCTGAACACCACAGCTGACCAAAACTAACCCGGAGCAAATTAAAATGGTTAATGACAGATGTCTTTTCATCTGAGAGTAATATTAGTCAGGAGTGGAGAGTTTGTCAATGACCTGCCCCCAAAAAGGAGTCCGTCCCTTCACCCGTAATATTCATAGTAATCAGCTTGAAAATCGAGGATATACCGGGCCTGGAGAGCTTTACTGCTGAGGGTCTGAAATGTCCCGGGTGGGATAATAGCAGATGATTTAGTTAATATTTAGGCCATAAAAGCCAAAAATCAGGGTGTTATGCTCAACTTGGCAGCAGAAATGCTCCGCAATCTCTGTGAATGGGTCAGCAGCTTCTTCCTCAGCCTGATGTTCTTGGGTGTTACTTCCACCAGTTCATCCTTATTCACAAAATCAATCGCCTGCTCCAGACTCATTTGAAGAGGTGGCGTCAGTTTGACAGCAATATCCGATGTGGACGACCGGACATTGGTCTTCTTCTTTTCCTTGCAGACATTCACCGGAATGTCCTGCTGGCGGGGGTTCAGACCCACAATCATGCCTTCATAAACCTGGGTGCCGGGTTCAATGAAGGTCAGCCCGCGCCTCTGTGCATTGTTCAGGCCAAAAGTAATGGCCATGCCTTGCTCCGAGGCAACCAGCACCCCGGTGCGGGTAGAGACAATTTCTCCCCGCCAGGGTTCATAGCCCAGAAACAGGGTATTCATGATACTCTCTCCCCGGGTGGAAGTGAGAAAAGCACTCCGAAAACCAAGCAGACCTTTGGTAGGTATCTGAAATACCAGGCGCACATTGTCCTGACCGTCGTTGTGCAAATCGATCATCCGGGCTTGCCGCTTGCTCAGCATCTCGGTTAAAACCCCGATATATTCATCCCTGGTCTCAATGGTAAGCACTTCTACCGGCTCAACAAGCTTGCCATCGATTATTTTGGTAATCGCTTCCGGTTTCGAGATTTCGAATTCGTAGCCTTCGCGGCGCATCGTTTCAATCAGGACGGCCAGGTGCAGTTCTCCTCTCCCCTTGACCATAAAGGTGTCCGGGCTATCCGTATCCTGCACCCTGAGACTGAGATTGGTCTCCAGTTCCCTGTAAAGCCGCTCCCGCAACTGCCGCGTGGTGCAAAAATGTCCCTCCCGGCCGGCAAGCGGCGAGGTGTTGACACCGAAGGTCATCTCTACCGTCGGTTCGCCAATCTCGATGCGGGGTAGAGATTCCGGTTGGGCCGGGTCGGCGATAGTGTCCCCGATGCTGACCTTGTCAACGCCGGTCACCGCCACAATATCACCTGCCTCAACCTGGTCTACCTTCAGGCGTTTTAGTCCCAGATAGGTAAATACTTCGGCTACCTCATAAGCATCTGTCTTTCCGTCAGAATGAATGCTGACAACGCTGTCACGGGGAGCCACTTTTCCCCTCCATATTCTGCCGATAGCGATACGTCCCTTGTGGCTGTCATAGTCCAGATTGGAAACCAGCATCTGAAACGGCCCGCTTTCAACCCGGGGAGGTGGCACATTAGCCAGGATAGAATCGAAAATCGGGCTGATATCTTCGCCGGGCATACCCGGTTCGGTGACCGCAATCCCTTCCCTGGCATTGGCATACAGCATATGAAAATCAAGCTGATCCGTGTCGGTAGCCAGTTCCAGGAACAGGTCCTGGATAAGCCCGATTACTTCCTCTATCCGCGAATTAGGCCGGTCTATCTTGTTAATGACAACGATGATTTTCAGTCCCCTTTGTAGGGCATGGCGCAGTACAAACTTGGTCTGGGGCATAGGACCTTCGACAGAATCTACCAGCAGAAGGCAACCGTCGGCCATACTGATGACACGCTCCACCTCGCCGCTGAAATCGGCGTGCCCCGGAGTATCGATGATATTGATTTTCACCCCCCGGTACATTACGGCCGTATTCTTGGCCATGATGGTAATCCCTTTTTCCCGCTCAAGGGTACTACTGTCCATGATTAACTCGCCTACCACCTGATTATCCCGGAAGACCTTGCTCTGCTTGAGCATAGCGTCCACCAGAGTGGTCTTGCCGTGGTCGACATGGGCAATAATGGCGATATTCCTGATATCACTGCGATAGTTCATCTTTGGTGCAATCCTGCCTGTATCAATTCGTGTTTATAACCTGATTCATTCATTGTTATCCGTTGCTTTGTCATAGCTGCCATTACCGGCTTCCGGGTCCGGTAATTCCTGACCGGTATGGGTACCCTCGGAATAGGCGCATGCAAAGAGCCTGTTTAGCCTGGTTGGGAATGTCCGGGGTAATAGGGGTAATAAAGGTAAGAGGGACTGTATGAT
>JAZFUA010000056.1:0-2030 GCA_036446975.1 Dehalococcoidales bacterium | reverse complement strand
TAATCAAGGGTAATTTGTCAGATTCCTAGCGGCAGACAGGTAATTTTAACTCTATAATGATAATAGTACCCTTTTCTGGGTACATAATTAGGTAAGAATACACCCATTTTTCACTTGACTACCAGGCAGTTTGTTGTATACTGGTTAAACCTGATGGCTACTGAGAAATAACCTGGGAGGTTAGGATGAAAGCTGCTTTTATTGTCGCCCCGGAAACATTTGAGATAAGAGACATTGAGATGCCGACAATCGATGAAGACCAGATGCTGGTGAAAATCGAGGCCTGTGGGGTCTGCACCAGCGACATGGCGACCTATCTGGACGCATTCAGCGAGGAAGTCAAGAAGCGGAGGCCATTCCCGAGGAGAATTGGGCATGAACCTTCCGGAACGGTGGTTGAAATCGGCAAGAACGTCAAGGGTTATGAGGTTGGTGACAGAATAACGGGTATTTTCGGGGGAGGGAGTTTCGCTGAATACGTGGCTTTTAATCCCTTAGGGGGATCCGGGGGTGGGCGTCAGCCGATGATTGAAAAGATTCCTGATGACATCCCGATTGAACACGCAATGGGTGAACCAATGATGGACCTGATGTCCATCGCCAGATGCACCAACCCTGAGATTGGAGACTACGTATTCCAGATAGGCTGTGGTTTTATGGGACTGGGTGTTATTGCCGGGGTGGCCAAACCCACACTTAAAGAATACATTGTCTGCGATCTGGAGGACTGGAGACTGGATTTAGCCAGGGAACTTGGGGCTACTATTACCCTGAACCCTAATAAAGTTGATGTGGTTGAGGAAGTTAACAAGATAACCGGCGGCAGGGGAGCTGATGTGGCCATAGAAGTCGTCGGCCACCCCATCGGCTTAAAAACAGTTGGGGCGGTAATCAAAGGCAACAGGGGAAAGATAGTGGTCGTCGGCTGGCACCAGGCTCCGGATACCTATGAACTGCAAAGCTGGATTAAGTCACCGATTATTTATAGTCCCCAGGGCATAGGCATGTCACAGGACCCCAAAAGCGAGCTTCCCCGCGCTCTCTGGGCGATACAAAAGGGCATATATCCGATGGAGAAGCTGGTTACCCACAAGTATAAACTGGAAGAGATAGGCCAGGCCTTCAAAGATAATCTGGGCAGAACACCGGGGTACATCAAGGGCGTGGTCATGCCTTAAGAACTGTCCTCCGGAGCTATGGCATTGGGGATAGTCAAGATACAAAAGATTGTTAGAGAATTCGCAGATAACAGATAGATGATAATCAGGGCGCTTTTTTCAAAGATAATATTGACACAAGGTAACCGGTAAATTATAATACGCCCGATTCCTGAAGCGATACTCCTGGCTGGTGGGTAGTCCGGGTTAGGTAGCACGAGAGGCTGCTCCGGTCAGGTCATAAGCTGGAAAAAATATTTTTCAGGAGGTAACCATCCGATGAAAGCAGCAGTAAGAGGTGAAGCGGGGGAGTTAGTCGTTCAAGATATACCCGAGCCGGAGCCAGGTCCCGACCAGATAAAGGTAAAGATAGCCTACTGCGGGATATGTGGCAGTGAACTGCATAGCATCGACCCCGAATATATCGCCAGACGTCGTCAGCCACCTCCGCGCCGGGCGGGTGCCGGGCCGAGAGCAGGGGGACACGAAGCTTCCGGGACCATCTCCGAGATTGGCAGTAATGTCAAGGACTTTGAAGTCGGCCAGAGAGTAGCAATGAATTTCCGCAGCTACTGCGGCTCCTGTTACTACTGCCGGAACAAAATGGAACACTACTGCCAGGCTGTAATCCCTGCTACCGGTTCCTACGCCGAATATGCCGTCTATCATAAGAGCGCGGTGTATGCCCTGCCGGACAACGTTAGCCTGGAAGTAGGCTCCCTTCTCGAGCCGGTTTCCGTGGCCGTTCACACCATTGACCTGGCCAATATCAGGCCGGGGGGTAGCGTGGCCATTCTTGGTGCCGGACCTATAGGTCTGCTGATACAGGAAGTTGCTATTATCGCCGGGGCGGCAAAGATACTCGTTTCAGAA